>SXVE01000060.1 GCA_005790265.1 Acidobacteriota bacterium
ACATTTTTTGGCGAATGCCGCCGGGATTACATGGTAAAAACCTTCACGGTTCAGCGAGTTCAAACCTCGCCCGCTCCGCTATCAATTTTGGAGCGGAAATCTCGGCAAAACTTGTCGCCAAACTTCTTACTGAACGTTTATTTATCGTAGATTCCTTGAAATTGCTTGGCGCGGGCAAGCTTTTCCATTGATTTGCTCGCCGCCGCCGCGTCTTCGGCGACGATAATGTAAACGTATGTCAACGGCGCACGCGTCGTGCCGAACAAAACGCTTTTTTTCGATTGGAATTCCGTCTGAACTTGCTGCGCCTGCGCTGCGGAAATTATTTTGCGGGCGACTAGTTTTGACACGCTCTCCGGGCGCACGATCAGCAGGGCGTTGAGACGCGGCTGATTTTCGTATTCGTCGAAAATGTTTTCGTCCGCCAAATCGCCTTCGTTAGAATAAAACGAAGCCGCTTCCAAAATGCGCCGCGCATCGCGCCGAATCGTGCCGCCGAGTTTGGCGTCAATCAGCAAAAACATTTCGCTCAAATAAAGTTTCGGCGCGAGCAATTCTTCGCCGAACGCTTTTTCGAGCGCGGCGATATATTGCGCGGCGAAGTCGGCATCATCAATTGTTTTTTGATTTTTCAGCCAATCGTCGGCAAGCGGCAAAACAGCTTTGGCAGCGCGGTCAATCGCCGGATTGTTATAAAAAGAGCCGGGCGAAGCGACGTATTCTTCAAAATCGGCGGGCGGCGTCACTTCACGCGCGACGATTCCGTTGCCGAAAGCGGCGGCGAGCGCTTCGTTTAATAAGTTATACGCCGGAATTGCCGACGCGCGGGTCGAGCTTTGAAAAACCTTTTCCAATTTAACGCGGCTTTCCGGTTTGATACTGTCGTAAAAAAAATGAGAAAGCTCGTGAACGGCAACGTCTATCCGCTGTTCGGGACGCTCTTTCGGACGAAATTCCATCAGCGAATAATTTTCGAGCTGCTGTCCGCCGCTCGGTTCTTTGACCAAATCGGGCAGATAAAAAAGATTAAAGCTGATTTCGTAATCGGCGGGCAGTATCGGCTGGTAAAAATAAAATATCCGGCGCATCGTTTCGGCAATTTTCGCCGAACGCAGCAGGGCTTCGGTTTGTTTGGCAAAAACTTCGCCCGATTTCGCCGCTTCGCGCTGCCACCAACGGTTAAATGCCGGCTGAAAATGACGCACGACCGCTTCAAACATTCGCCGGTCAGACGGAATCGTCAGCAAATCAAGCCGCGTCGCGTAATCATTAGCGTCGTTCGCCTGCCAACCGGCGATTCTGATTTTGTCGAACAAATCAATCGAAGCGGAATTTTTGTCGTTTTCGTTCGATAACTGGACGCCTTTTGAATAAAATTCGCGCAGTCGCGTCCATTCTTTAATCATCCGCCGATCAGCTTCATTCTTTAAAAATTCTTTTTTCCAAAGCTCCCGAAAGTTTTCGCGGCTGCAATTAATCGGCAGATCGGCAACGCAATCGAGCTGATAAGTCAGATTGGCAATTTCGCCGAATTTGACTCGCACCTGAAACTGCGCGCTGACGGAAAACGCCGCGCACAAAACGATTATCAAAAGCGGTAAAAAACGAATTCTGAGCATAATAATTTTTTGCTAAATATCTTATTTTATTATATTTCGCGTCGTCGTTTGTCAATTTCAAACGGAATGATTTTTGCAGTCATCAAGTTTTTCAAGAATAAAACGTATTGATACGTTTCACAAAAAGGGGAACTTTTGGAGGTTATACTATTATGCAAATACGAGAAATTATGACAGCGAATCCGGCGTGTGCCGCGCCGGAAACAAGCTTGCGGGAAATCTCGCAATTAATGGTCGAACACGATTGCGGCTGCGTGCCGATTGTGGAAAATATGATGAATAAAAAGCCGGTCGGAACAGTTACCGACCGCGACATCACGATCAGAGCCTTTGCGACCGGACAAAATCCGGCGGACTTAAGAGCATCGGACGTAATGACGACCGGAGTCGAGACGATCACGCCGGATGCGAGCATCGAAAAATGCGCTGACGTGATGGAAGATAAAAAAATTCGCCGCGTTGTGGTCGTTGATAACGACGGCAAACTTGTCGGCATGGTCGCGCAGGCTGACATTGCCGAATACGGTCCGAATCCGAACTTAATCGGCAATGTCGTCAACGAAATTTCCGATGCTCCGGCTTCGCCGACTCACCGAACTCCCGGCGGATTTCGCGACAAAAATTCATTTGCCCGCCGCAATTTTGCTGCGCCGCCGCGTCGTTTGCCGGCAGCCAGATTTAAAGATTACGACGAGCATCCGTACCGCTCGAAAAGATCGCGAGTTAAGGAAGAATCTTCCGTTTTCGGAGCAAGTTCACTGCTGCCTTTATTAGCGGGAATCGGCGCTGCTTTTGCCGCGAAATATTATTTCGGCGCGAGTGAAAAAATTCATCGCCAGTCATTTAATTCGTCGCTGAACAAGCACAGTTACGAAGAATTGCCGCACTCGACAAATGACTTTAAAGACACGAATTTGACCGGTTCGTCAAATACTTCGACTTCCACTTCTTCCGGCGATTTGTCACGAACGGCGACGGCTTCGCCCGGCGCGGCGTCAACGTCGAGCAGTTTTGATACCAACGCCGGTTCGTCAGGACGCAGCGATTTCGGCAACCAAGCCAGCGGCGGTTCCGCCGATTTGGACACGTTCGGCAGCGGCGATTTTTCTTCGGCAAGCGGCGATGATCTAAAACCGATTCTCGAAGTTGGTCGCAATCCCGGAAAAATTTAATTTTTCAATTTAGCGTAAAAGAAAAGAGCATAAATTGGTGCTCTTTTCTTTTATTCAATTTGAGATTAATTAATCAATCAGATTCCGATGAAAATAAAATCAACATTCCAAACGTTTTTGTTGTTGACCATTTTATGCGGAACGGTTGCCGCACAAAAAAGCGATTGCGCGGGCGCTTCAAATATTGACGGCGTTTACCGCATTGATGCCGTTCGCAGCGATCAACTTTATTCAGTCATCGAAAATGCGACAACCAATATTCCGTACGGCGATCAGCAATTGTTTTTTATTGACTTAGCCGTTCGTTTGACGCCGCCCGACTTGCTTGCTATCGAATGCCGCGAAAAGGTCGTCTGGCTCGGCTCGTCGCGCGCGCCGCGATTGCAGTTCACTGCCGACGGAACAACGCGCACGACGCGCAATGCCGACGGCGAAGCTGTCCAATCGCGCATTGCTTTTGAGCGCGGCGTGCTGACTTTCACTTCGCGCGGCGGCAAAGACAATTTGAGATTCACTTTTGCGCCGCTCGACGGCGGCAGGAGT
>SXVE01000488.1 GCA_005790265.1 Acidobacteriota bacterium
AGTAATAAGCGCGCATAATGAAATTTTGTTTGAACGGTAAATCGTTTTCGTGGCTCAAAAACGAACTGTGCAGAACGAACCGCACATCGCCATCAATGTTGTATTTTTCGAGCGCCGGATGACGGCTCGTGATTTCGACTTCGCCGTTTGCCTGCATATCCTGAAGCGCGAGATCGAAGAAATAATTGAGCCTGGTTTCAATACGGAAACCGAGCGTAAACGTCAGATGATAAACGTCTTCTTTGGCGATTGTCTGAACGCAGTAACTCATCGTAAACGGCTGATCGTCGGTTTTGACGTGAACGAACCAGTAAACATCAGCACGCTTCGGCGTTTTTTCAAGAACCGAGCGAATCGTTTCCTGTTCGATTTTGTCGGGCGTTTCCGAACCGGTCAGGTAAACGAGATGCGTCGCGTATTGCGGCAGAGTTTTGTCGTTGCTCAATTCCTGCAAGGTTTCGTAAAACGGCGCGGAATCTTCCATAATCGTCAGGCTGCGGCGCAATTGTCTGCCTTTGTACCAAAGCCACATAATGGCAAACAAAATAAAACCGACGAATACGGAAATAAAACCGCCTTCGGGAAACTTTTCGAGATTGGCGACAAAAAACGCCGCTTCAATCGTGAGAAAAATTAACGTAATCAATGCCGTCAAAGCGACTGGAACGCGTTTTGAATGCAGATAAACTCCGATCAAAACCGTGGTCATCAGCATTGTCAGCGTCACCGCCAGACCGTAAGCGGCTTCCATATATTTGGCTTCGTGAAAATACAAAACCACGCCGATACAGCCCGCCATTAAAAGCCAGTTGACCTGCGGAATATAAAGCTGCCCGCGAAAATCGGTCGGATAGTAAATCTTTTGTCGCGACCAGAAATTAAGCCGAATCGCTTCGCCGACAAGGGTAAAACTGCCGGAAATCAACGCCTGTGAAGCGATAATCGCCGCGCTCGTCGCAATGAAAATGCCGAACGGCAGAATCGCGGGCGGAATAATCGAATAAAACGGCGTCGTAGCTTCGAGCGTCGTGCCGGTTTTCGTCAAAAGCCACGCCGATTGTCCGGCGTAACTCAAAAGCAGACAAATTTTAACGTAGATCCAGCTGAAACGAATGTTACCGCGCCCGACGTGTCCCATATCGGCGTAGAGCGCTTCGGCACCGGTCGTGCAGAGAAAAACCGAGCCGAGCAGGAAAAATCCGTGCGGGTAATTGACGATCATCTGGTACGCGTAATAAGGATTGAGCGCGCGCAAAACCGAAAAATCGTGCGACATCGAAATCGCGCCGATGATTCCGATAAACGTAAACCAGATCAGCATCACCGGACCGAAAAGTTTGCCGATTAATTGCGTACCGAATTGCTGCGCGACGAACAGAATTACCAGAATCAGAATGACAATCGGCACGGTCGGCAATCCGGGCGAATAAATTTTCAAGCCTTCGACCGCCGACGAAATCGAAATCGGCGGCGTGATAATTCCGTCAGCGAGCAGAAACGCGCCGCCGATAATCGCCGGATACAACAGCCATTTGCCCGAGTTATCTTTAATCAGCGTGTAGAGCGAAAAAATTCCGCCTTCGCCGTTGTTGTCGGCGCGCAGAGCGATGATGACGTATTTAATCGTCGTCAGAAAAGTCAGCGTCCAGAAAACCGCCGACAGCCCGCCGAGCGCCAGCACCGGATCAATCGTGCGCGTCCCGATAATTGCCGACATCGCGTAGAGCGGCGAAGTGCCGATGTCGCCGAAAACAATACCAAGCGCGACGAGCAAGCCGCCGAATGAAACTTTACTCAAATGTTGATGATGATGACCGTTTCCGTTTTCCATTTGAAACAATTTACGCGTCTTTCGTCGCCACTGCAACTCTTTTTATTTCTAAAACTTGCTCTAAAATTTTCGGCGCAATGCCGATTAAAAATCCGCGCTTGCCGCCGTTGATGTATATCGTCGCCAAATCGAAAATCGAATCTTCCGCGTAAACCGGCATTCTGGTTTTCACGCCGAACGGCGACGTGCCGCCGACTAAGTATCCGCTCAATTTCTGCGCTTTTTCCGGCGCGACCGGCGCGACGGTTTTTACTTTTATAATTCGCGCCAATTCTTTCGCCGAAACCTGAAAATCGCCGTGCATCAAAACGATCAAAGGTTTTCGCTCGTTCGTCTCAAAAATCAAAGTTTTGACAACCGCGTGTTCGTCCACGCCCAAAATTTCCGCTGAATGTTTTGTGCCGCCTTTTTCGACGTAATCGAAAACAAACGGCTCAAACTCAACTTTATGCTCGCGCAAAACGCGAATCCCGGGCGTAATCGGATAGTTCATTCGGGTAAAAGCGCGAAACTTTCGCAATGGAGGGGACGAAAAACGCTGAAATGCCGCCGATCAACCGTCAAAATTTTTTCGATTTTCAATCGTTCGGCAATCGCCACGACGCACGCGTCAACCAGATCAATATTATTGTCGTCATACTTCTCTAGAATCTCAGCCGCGCGTTCCAAATCCGCTTCGGTCGTGCGCACGATTTCAAAATCGCCTCGCGCTACGCTTCGCAAAAATTTCGTCAAAACTTCTACTTTCAATTCGCGCAAAATCAAATACGCCAATTCTGGCAAAACTACATCAGGCAAAAGCGGAAAAAATTCCTTTTCGTAAACTTTCCGGCACGCTCCGTGATGCGGATCGTTTTCGGCTATCGTCGCAAACAAAAATCCAGTATCGAATAAAGATTCTCTCTTCACGGCAAACTCCAGCCTTCGCGTTTGTTGATGCCTTCCGCCAAAATTTCGTCTACTTTTTCGGAAACATCGCCCGATTTGCTGCGTGCTATGCCGATCATCTCCATTCGACGTTCGTGTTTGGCTCTCGTTTCAGCATCAATATTCACGTTTTCGACTTCGATTTCCTGCACGAATTCCAAAACTTTCGCTTGTTTTTCCGGCGGCAAAACGTGGATTTTTTCGATTAAGGTTTGTTCTAAATTCGGAATCATAAATTTTCGCTCCTTAAATTTTATTATAACGAAAGCACGAAACGAGATGATCGTTGACGAGACCGCACGCCTGCATGAACGCGTAAATAATTGTCGAACCGACGAAATTGAAGCCGCGCTTTTTCAAATCTTTGCTGATCGCATCGGAAACGTCGGTTTTAGCGGGAAGTTCGGATAATTTTTCCCGTGAATTAACAACGGGCGCGCCGCCGACGAAATTCCAGATGTATTCGTCAAACGAACCGAATTCTTCGCGGATTTTGATAAAAGCCTGCGCGTTTTGAACGGTTGATTTTATTTTCAAACGATTACGGATAATTCCTTCGTTCTGCAAGAGTTCGGCGTATTTTTCATCGTCGTAGCAAGCGATTTTTTCCCAGTCGAAATCGTCAAAAGCCGCGCGATAATTTTCGCGCTTTTTCAAAACGGTTTCCCACGAAAGACCGGCTTGCGCCGCTTCCAAAATCAAAAATTCAAACAATTTTCGATCATCGTGCGCCGGAACGCCCCATTCCGCGTCGTGATACGCGCTCATCAAATCCGTTTTCGCCCAACCGCATCGCTCCATAATTTTTCTTGGCGTCCTTTGCAATCTTCCTTTGCGTCGTTTGCGGTTACATTTTCTTAAACTTTTTAACCGCAAACGACGCAGAGATTAATGACGTAAAAACGCAAAGGTTTTAGTATTCCAAATCGTCGAGATGACGGTCGAGTTCGACGAAGCGCGAGCAGGCGCGTTTCAGTTCGCCGGACGCGCTGCTCCAAAAAACGACTTCGACGTGAAAACCGTCGTTGACCAATAAATTAATCGCCGGAACGTAATCGCTGTCGCCGGCGACGAGCGAAATCACGTCGGATTTTCCCGCTTTCGTGTAAGCGTCGCGCACCATCGCGGCGACGATTCCGGTATCAACTTTTTTTTCCTGATTATTTTGGTTGCGGTCGAGCACGACGACTTCAAAACCGGCGCGTTCGGCGATGTTCCAGACATTGTCGTTGAGCGGCGGGCGCGAACCGAGCAGCAGCGCGCGCGCGATTTTTCCCGGATTATATTCGGCGACGAAATCGTAGAGTTTGCCGAAATCGAGACGAAACGAAAAATCAGAAAAATCGCTGACGCCTCTGCGCCGCGCCGCGATTTTTCTGCCTTCGATAAACACATTGGAATTGTCAACGTAAACGTATTCAGCCATTTATATTCCCGCTTTCTCCGTTTGCGGCAGGTATTTTTCGATTAATTCCTGCGGCTTTAAATTTACAAAATCGGCGTGCGCTTCGACGACCGAATCAATCTTGAGAATATCTTCCGCCGAATTGACGGTCGTAATGCCGATTGCTTTCATTCCGGCGCGATGCGCGGCTTCAAATCCGCCGAAAGCGTCTTCAAAAACCAGACAGTTTTTCGGTTCGACGCCGATTTTTTCAGCGGATTTTAAGAAAATTTCCGGATTCGGTTTGCCTTCTTTCACGTCGGCGGCGGTGACGACGGCTTGAAAATATTTGCGCAAATCGAGTCCGTCGAGAATAAATTCGACGTTCGTTACCGGCGCGGCGGTCGAAACGGCGAGCCGAACGCCGATTTTCTGCGCTTCTTCAAGAAATTCAACGACGCCTTCGACCGTTTTTCTAACGGGCAGAAACAATTCCTGATACAGCATTTCCTTGCGGTTGCCGAGCTCGGCGCTGCGTTCGTCGGAAATGTCGCCGAAAACCGTCGGCATAATTTCGCGGTTGGTTTTTCCGGCGGTTTTCACCAGAAAATCGTGCGCGTTCATTTCGATTTCGTTTTCCGCCAGCATTTTTCCCCACGCTTCCGTGTGCGCGTGCATATTATCAACGAGCGTGCCGTCCATATCGAAAATGAACGCGCGTGTTTCATAAAAATTCATTCGATTATTTTAACTGAAAAAAAGCGAATTTGCCCGCGAATGACGCGAAACAAACGAAAATTAAAAATGAATTACGCATTCTTCGATTTTCGTCTTTTTCACCTTTTTTCGCGGGCAAAAACCTGTTTTATTTTCCGCTGAAATTTCCGTCGCGGCGTTCGAGAAATGATTGAACGCCTTCGCGCGCATCTTCGGACGCAAATAATTGTAAAATCTGCGGGGTTAAATGCGCGGCGGCTTCGGCGAAACCTTCGGATTGCATTTTGCGGGCTGAAGCAATCGTCGCGCGCACGCCGAGCGGCGCTTGTTTTGCGGTTCGTTCGGCGATTTCGACGGCTTTTTCGATTTGTTCGCCGTGTTCGGTAATTTCCTGAACGAGTCCGATGCGCAGAGCTTCGCGCGCGTCGAATTCATCGCCGGTCAAAAGCCAGCGCATCGCGTTTCCCCAACCGGCGACTTCGGGAAATCGCAGCGTCGCGCCGCCGAACGGAAAAATGCCGCGCTTGATTTCGATCTGCGCGAACGTCGCGTTTTCCGACGCGATTCTTATGTCCGCAGCCAGTAAAAGCTCGATGCCGAGCGTCAGGCATTTTCCCTGAACCGCGGCGACCAGCGGTTTCGTGCGCACGCGTTTTCCGTTCAAACCGAGCGGATCAACCGACGTTTCCGCATAACTCAAAGTTCCGCTTTCGACGACTTTCGGCGCCACATTCGCCAAATCGAGTCCGGCGGTAAACATTTCGCCTTCGGCAAACAAAACGCCGCAGCGAACTTCCGCATCGTCTTCCAGTTCGCCGTAAGCCGCCGCCAATTGGTCGAGCATTTCCACGTCAAAAGCGTTGCGTTTCGCCGGACGATTTAAACCGATTAAAAGAATGTGTCCGCGTTTTTCAACGGAAATTTTCGATTCGTGCGTCATAAGTTTTTTGGTTTATTTTGATTTGTTTTGAAATCACTTTGGAAAATTCGCTTCTCGCAGCACTCTTTCGGCTTGGCGAACGTGTCGCCGTTCGTGTTCGACGATAATTTGAAAACCGTCGGCGAGCGTGTAAGTCGCCAATTTAAGAAACGGCGAAGTCACTTTTGTTTTTCGCCAATTCGCCGTTTCACATCGCTTGATTTTCCCGATCAGTTCCGTTTGATGCGCCGCAAAAATCTCGACGATATTTTCATCAATTTCACTCGGCGGCACGATTTTCTCGGTCGGCGCTTTGAACTTTCGCTCGTCTTTTCTCAGCGATTTAATCAACAAACCGCCGAAAAATCCCGAGAGCGGCGAAAAACTTTCGAGCAGCGAATGTTTATGTTTTCCGTCCGCAATCTCGTCTAATTTGCTGAAAAACAATTCGTTCGATTTGATTAAATGCTCAAAACACTGCCCGACGCTCCAGCCGGTTTCCGACGGTCGCCAGTTAATTTGATTACCCGAAAGATCGCCGAAAGTTTCGGCGGCGTTTTCGGAAATGAGCCGCAACTCGGTAATTGTTTCGTCCGGCTTATCGTTCATTGCGCTTAACCTCCAGCCAACTTTCTTTTTAATGCTTCGTAAACTTTTTCGTAAACCGGCGTCGGCACGTCGAGTTTTTTCGCTTCTCTGACGACATAACCAACCAGCGATTCGATTTCGGTGCGGTTTCCTTTCAAAGAATCCGTGTGCATCGAAGACGTGGCTTCGGGCGGTAAATTATTCAGTTTGTCGAAACTTTCCTGAACGGCAGTTTCGGAAATATGAATATTTTTGGCGGCGGCGACTTTTTTTACTTCGCCGAGCAATTCGTATAAAAGTTTCTTGTGATTTTCGTCGTCAACGACTTCGCGCGTGCGGGCGTTAAG
>SXVE01000489.1 GCA_005790265.1 Acidobacteriota bacterium
GAAATCGTCAACAAAGACATCGCCGACAAAAAGTTTCCCGGCGCGGTCGTCATCGTCGGACACAAAGGAAAAATCGTTTACCGCAAAGCATTCGGCAATCGCGCGCTCGTGCCGACGGTTGAGAAAATGACGATTGACACGATTTTCGACGCGGCGAGCTTGACCAAACCGATTGCGACGGCGACGAGTGTGATGATTCTCGTCGAACAGGGAAAACTGCGTCTGAGCGACACAATCGGCAAATTTTTCCCTGAAATCGAAGACGAAAATGCCAAACGCGTCACAATTCAGCAATTATTAACGCACGTTTCCGGCTATCGTCCCGATTTCGATCTCGGCGAAAAATGGACGGGACAAGCAGGAATGCTCGCCGCGCTCAAAAAAGAAAAACTCCGCGCCGCGCCGGGAACAAAATTCGTTTATTCGGATATTGGTTTTATTGTGCTTGGCGAGATTGTTTCGAGAATCGGCAAAGATTCTTCAACGGCTTTTTCAGATATTATAAGAATGCCGTCAACTAGAGATTTGTTTTCCGATTTACAAATGAACGATTCGGGTTTTCGTTCAAATTTATCTCACAATTTTTTAACGAGAGCGAGAAATAGAGTGGCTCCGACTGAAACTATAAAAGGTCAAAACAACTATTTGGGTGCAGCATATGAAGGCGATGAAGCATTTGGTAACCAAATGCTTCGGGGAAAAGTTCACGATCCAACGGCTTATCGGATGGGCGGAGTTGCCGGACACGCCGGACTTTTTACGACGGCTGACGATTTGGCGCGTTATTGTCAGATGATTTTGAACGGCGGCGTTTTGGACGGCAAGCGCGTTTTGTCGGCGCAGACGATTGCGAAAATGACCGCGCCTTATGTCGTTTCGGAAACGGGCGACACGCGCGGACTCGGTTGGGATATGAACACGAGTTTTTCGGGCAATTGCGGCGAATTTTTCCCGCTCGGCTCGTTCGGACACACCGGATTTACCGGCACGAGCGTGTGGATTGACCGCGTCACGCAAACTTTCGTCGTTATTATGTCGAACCGCGTTCACCCGGACGGCAAAGGTGACGCTTCGCCGACACGCGCGCGCGTTGCAACCGTTGCGGCTTCAGCAGTTGAAGATACGCCGGTTGAAGTGATTCGCTTGGCGGAAAACATTTATTCATCGCAAGTGACGCCGCAAATCGAACGCTTTAAAGCGCAACTCGCGCGCGCAAATGTTCAAACGACCGCCGAAAATCGAACGGCGAAAAACGTCAATGTTTTGAACGGAATTGATGTTTTGGCGAAAAATAATTTCGCGGAATTGAATAATTTGAAAATCGGTTTGGTGACAAATCACACCGGAAAAGATTTGTCCGGCGCGGCAACAATTGATGTTTTGAAAAATGCGGCGAACGTCAAACTCGTCGCGCTGTTCGCGCCCGAACACGGCATTCGCGGCGAGCTCGACGAAGAGGGAATTAAGGATTCGGTTGATTCAAAAACCAATTTGCCCGTTTATTCGCTTTACAAAGACGACCGCCGACCGAAGCCGGAGCAGTTGAAAGATTTGGACGCGATTGTTTACGACATTCAAGATGTCGGCGCGCGCTTTTACACTTACACGGCGACGCTCAAAAACGTGCTCGAAGAAGCGGCGAAAGCGGGCAAACCTGTTTATATTCTCGACCGTCCGAATCCGATCAACGGCGTTGATGTCGAAGGCTCGCTCGCCGAAGAAGACAAACTCAATTTCATCGCCGCGCACACGATTCCGGTTCGTTACGGAATGACCATCGGCGAACTCGGAATGATGATGAACACGGAACGCAAAATCGGCGCGAACGTCAAAGTCATTAAAATGGAAAACTGGGCGCGCGATTTGTGGTTCGACGAAACAAATCAGACGTGGATCAATCCGTCGCCGAATATGAGAAGTCTTACGCAGGCAACGCTTTATCCCGGAATCGGACTGCTCGAAACAACAAATGTTTCCGTCGGACGCGGAACCGACACGCCGTTTGAAATCGTCGGCGCGCCGTACATTGACGGGCGCAAACTGGCGCAGTATTTGAACGAAAAAACATTGAAAGGCGTGCGCTTCGTGCCGATCAAATTCAAGCCGAACGCGTCGGTTTTCAAAGACGAAAATTTGGGCGGAATCAACATCGTCATTACCGACCGCGACCGCTTTGAATCGGTCAAAACCGGCTTTGAAATCGCCGCCGCGCTGCGCCGACTTTACCCGAACGATTGGCAAATCGAAAAATACGCGCGCCTGCTCGTCAACGGCGAAATTTTGGAAAAGGTAAAAGCCGGAAACGCGCCCGAAGACATCGAAAAATCGTGGCAGAAAAACCTCGACGATTTCAAAAAGCGTCGGGCACCATTTTTGCTTTACAAATAATGGATTACGCGCTGAACTTGCTTCCTGCAATCTTAAATTTTTGTTACAACCTTGATTTGTTTGATTTTACGAATTTTTAGCAAAAATTTTTGTGACTTCAGCCATAACGGATTTTTGAACTTTTCTCCAAAAATCTAAATATTTCTTATAGCTTGCAATTTTATTTTTAACATTTTTTGAAACTTTAGGAGAATCAATGAAGAGTAATTTTAGACAGATAGCTTTGACGCTTTGCATCGCTTTAATCTGTGGTTTCTATCTGAACCAAACGGTTTTTGCTCAGGAAGAAACTTCTGCGACGATTACCGGTCAGGTTACCGATTCGACGGGCGCGGCAGTCGCAAACGCCAGCGTTGTTGTCGTTAATACCGAAACCGGACAGTCGCGAACCATTCAATCGAACGATGAGGGAAACTACACAGTTTTTCCGCTGATTCCCGGCGCTTACACGATTACGGTCGAGCAGTCCGGATTTAAGAAAACCGTTGTCAATACGACTTTGAACGCGCGCGACCGCCGACCGATTGATTTGGTTTTGGAAGTCGGCGATGCTTCGGCGGTCGTCACCGTGACGGATGAAGCGCCGCTGCTGCAAGACAGCCCGACCGGACAAACGCTCGTTTCCGGCAACCAGGTTACTGAACTGCCGCTCAATAACCGCAACTTTATTCGTCTGCTCGAAACGATTCCGGGCGTCAGCTCCGATCTCGACGACGAATCGAACTTCGGTTTGACGAGCCGCGCCAGCGTTTCAATCAACGGTTTGCGCCGCAACGCGGTTAATTACTTGGTTGACGGCGTCTCCAACACTGACGTTGGTTCAAACATCACTCTGCTTTCGACACCAACGGTTGATTCGATTCAGGAATTCAAAGTTTTAACATCGAATTACACGGCGGAAATCGGACGTTCGGGCGGCGGCGCGGTCATTATCTCGACACGCGGCGGCGGCAACGATTTTCACGGCTCGCTCTATGAATTCGCCCGCAACGATTATTTCAATGCCAACACGTTTTTCAACAATCGCGTTCCGCGCCGCGCCGACGGTTCAATCGCCGCGCCGACGCCGAAACTTCGTTACAACAACTTTGGCGGAACGATCAGCGGACCGGTCTTCTTTCCGAATTTCGGCGACGGCGGACCGAGCATCTACAATGGCAGAAATAAAACCTTTTTCTTCTTTTCCGAAGAAGTGCGGCGCATCAAACGCGGCGTGTCCGACGCCAGCACGACGGCGCCGTCAGCGGCGGAACGTGCGGGCGATTTTTCCGGTCGTTTGGGCAATTTGATTTGCCGCAATGCGGCTGGCGCATTTGTGACGAGCACTTCGGCAACCGCTTGTACGACCGCCGGTTCAAATCCGATTGTCCTGACTGACACTGCCGGAGCTTCAATCAATCTGCGTCAAAATCAGGTTTTCAATCCGTTTAACAACACGCCGTTTGCGAACAACGTCATTCCGACCGCATTGATTGATCCGCGCGCGCGCGGTTTAGTCGAAGCCTTCCCGCTGCCGAACGTCGGCACAAACGGCTTTACCTTTTCGCCGGTCAACATCAACAATACGCGTCAGGAAGTGATTCGTATTGACCATAATTTTACGAGCAATCATAAAATTTTCGGACGCTATACGCAGGATACGAGCAACACGCAGGAAACCGGCGGTTTGTTTACCGGTTCGGCTTTTCCGAATATTGCAACGACCGACACGCGCGTTCCCGGCAGAGTGTTCGCCGTTTCCTACACCGGCATTTTCTCAAATTCGCTGGTCAACGAGTTTACGTATAACTATTCGACCAACACGATTGATTCGCAGCTGATCGGTCGCGGTCGTCGCAGCGATTACGCGAACGCGAACAGCATCGCGGAATTTTTCCCGGAAAATAACAATAACATCATTCCTTCGATTTCGACGCGCTTTTCCTTGTTGCAATCAACGCAGGGTTACAGCATCGAATACGGAAATAATACTTTTCGCGATAATTTGACTTATACGACCGGCAACCACATTTTCAAATTCGGCGGCGAGTATACCAAAGAATTCAAAAATGAAAACCTCGGCGGCAACACGAGCGCCGGTTCATATACATTTGCCGTCGCGCAAACGCAGGGCTTGCTCAACGGAACGGCGATTAACACAGCCAACGTCACGACCGGCGATTCGTTCGCGTCGTTTTTGCTCGGCAGAGCGAGCGCTTATTCTGAATCGCGACTCGATCCGCGCGTCCGCTTTCGTTTCGGACGCACTGAGGCTTATGTGCAGGACACTTGGAAAGTTCGTCCGAATCTAACTTTGGATTTGGGCGTGCGTTATCAATATTATCGTCCGGTCAAAGACGCGACCAATTTGCTCGTGACGTTTGATCCGGCGGCGTATCGTCCGGTCAATCCGGCAACCGACTGTGCGACGGCGGCTTGTCTTTCTTTGACGACCGCGCGCGTTAATCCGCTTAACGGTCTTGTGCAGGCGGGCAGCACTTCGCGTTTCGGTGACAGCATCATTCCGAGCGATAAAAACAATTTCAGCCCGCGCGTCGGTCTGGCGTATCAGCCGGATTTTGAAAGCGGACTGGGTAGATTTATTTTCGGCAGTCCTGGTAAATCGGTCATTCGCACCGGTTACGGATTTTATTACGATCAAGTGCTGATCGGCATTTTTGAGAACGCCACGTTCTTTACGCCGCCGGTTAACGATTCGGTTGCGTTTGCCAGCACCACAACAAATGTCATCACGTTCTCGAATCCGAGTTCCGATCCGAGTGCCGTTCCCGGTCAGCCGATTATTGGCGCGACTTTCCCGGCACGCAACCTCGGCACCGGAGGCGCGATTGCTCCTGATTTCGAAACGCCGGAAACGCAGGTTTGGTCACTCGGTTGGCAGCGCGAAGTTTTCAAAAACGCTGTAGTTGACCTGTCTTACGTCGGCACGAAAGGCGACAAACTGGTTCGCCGCCGCAATATCAACTTTATCACTCCCGAACGAGCCGTCCTTGCCGGTGCATCTGCCGCTACCGCCGCCAACACAAACGCGTTTCGTCCGTACGTCGGATTTTCAAACATCCTTTACTACGAAACGAGCGCGAGATCGCGTTATCACGGTTTTCTTTCATCATTTAACTACCGTTTGCAGCGAGGATTCTCCATTACGGCTTCTTATACTTTCAGCAAAACTTTGACCGATTCAACCAACGACCGCGATGCGGTTGACGATCCGCAGAACGCGTTTGACCTGAAACAGGAATACGCTGAAGCGCGCACGTCGCGTCCGCACGTTTTCAGCGCGAGCTACGTTTACGAGATTCCGTTTTTCCGCAATTCGCAAAACACTCTGGTACGTTTGCTGCTCGGCGGTTATCAGGTTTCAGGAATTACGCAGATCGAACAAGGCGCGCCGGTTGCACGCGTAACGAATTTTACGACGAACAACTTAACGCGCGGTTTGTATCCGAATGTAATTTCCGATCCAAACGGCGGTCTTGCCGGAACGATTGATCCGTCAACCGGCTTGCCGTTTATCTTTGACCCGACATCGCTGGTTGCGCCCGCCACCGGAACATACGGTAATTTAGGACGCGCGTTTGCTCGCCTTCCGGGACGAAATCAAACGAATTTGGCGGTAATGAAGCAGTTCTACTTCAATTCCGAAAGAACTACTTATCTGCAATTGCGTGCGGAAAGTTTCAATCTTTTCAATAAAACGCAGTTTACCGGTGTCGGAACGACTCTGCCGAATGCCGGCGGTTTAAGCGACACGGTTTTTGCTCGTCCGACCGGAACGAGATTGCCGCGAGAATTTCAATTCGGCGCGAAGTTATATTTCTAATTTCGCCTCATTTGAATAAACTTTGCCCGCGTTGTTTTTTATTGAAAAAAGCAACGCGGGCTTTTTCATTTGATTATTAAATCAAACAATCGGAAAATTTTTTTATGAGTAATTTACAGTTGATAAATGCCGAAGTCGTTTCGTTCGACAATCTGACCGAAAAATCCGCAATTTTAATAGATGGCGAAAAAATCGCGGAATTGTCGGCTGAAAAATCGGCAGCGGCGGAAAAAATCGTGGATTTGTCCGGGTTGATGGTTTATCCGGGTTTTATTGATGTGCATAATCACGGCGCGTTCGGCGTTGATGTTAATTCGGCGGATGCGGACGATTTGCGCCGCGTTTCGCAGTTTTTGGCGACTGAAGGCGTGACGGCTTGGCTGCCGACGTTTGTGCCGGATTCGGATGAAACTTATCAAAAAGTGATTGCAGCGATCGGCGAAGTGATGCGCACGCAGGATTCAGGCGAAGCGGAACCGGCGGCGCAGATTGTCGGCGTGCATTACGAAGGCGTTTTCGCCAACGAGCAGATGTGCGGCGCGCTGCGTCCCGAATTTTTTCGGAAATTTACCGGCGGCGATGAATTGGAAAAACTTCCTGCGCTCGAAAACGCGGTCCATTTGACGACTTATGCGCCGGAAGTCGAAGGCGGCATCGAATTGACTGAAGAATTAACCAGGCGCGGCTGGATTCCGTCAATCGGACACACGAAAGCCGATGTCGCGACGCTCGACCGCGCGCTTGCCGCCGGTGCGAAACACGTTACGCATTTGTTTAATGCGATGACCGGCGTTCATCACCGCGACATCGGCGTCGCGGGCTGGGCTTTGACGCGCGATCAGATTTCGTGCGAAATTATCGCTGACGGAATCCACGTTCATCCTGAAATGCTAAAGTTCGCCGCCAACAATAAACCGGCGGACAAGTTGATTTTGGTCAGCGATTCGGTTGCGCCGACCGGACTCGGCGACGGAACATACGAACTTTGGAACGAAAAAATCGCGGTCGTCGGCGGCAAAACGCAGAACGAACGCGGAAGCATCGCGGGCAGCGTGATTACGATGCTCGACGCCGTGCGCCGAATGAAATCGCTCGGATTTTCCGCCGCGCACGTCGCGCGAATGGCAAGTTTCAATGCGGCGAAAATGCTCGGAATAGAAAAACAACACGGCTCGATTGAAGTCGGCAAACGAGCCGATTTAACGGCGCTCGATGAAAACGGCGAAGTGAAATTCGTGATGATCGGCGGACGCGTGGCGGTTGATAAATTGAGTTAGAGAAAAATTCGCTCTTTATTCTGAAAAACCAACGCTTAAAGTTTGGTCGTGGAAAAAAGTAAATTTTTTCGGCAAATTTAAAGCATCCAAAATCAAGCGAATTTTGTTTATGAATAGAATTTTAATAATTGACGACGACGAAGAATTGTGTGACCTCGTTTCCGAATATCTGACCGGCGAAGGTTTTACGACGACGGCGGTTCATAACGGCGACGACGGTTTGAAAAAAGCCGTTTCGCCGGATTTCGATTTGGTGATTCTTGACGTGATGCTGCCGGGAAGCAGCGGTTTTGACGTTTTGCGCGAGCTGCGTCGCGAATCTAAAATTCCCGTTTTGATGCTGACGGCGCGCGGCGATGATACCGAACGCATCGTCGGGCTGGAAATCGGCGCGGACGATTATTTGCCGAAACCGTTTAATCCGCGCGAGCTGGTGGCGCGAATTCGCGCCGTTCTGCGCCGCGTGCACACGGACGACGAAGTTAGCGCGCCGATGGTTGAAAGAATCAATGTGGACGATATTGAAATTTCGATTCCGGGACGCTGGGCGAGACGCGACGGCGAAGAGCTGAGTTTGACTTCGGTCGAGTTTGACCTGCTCGTCGCACTGCTCAAAAATGCTGGTAAAGTAATCAAAAAAGAAGATTTAAGCCGCGAAGTTTTAGAGCGCGATTTGTCGCCGTTTGACCGCAGTCTCGATATGCACATCAGCAATCTGCGCAAAAAACTCGGCAGACGAACCGACGACGACGACGATCGCATTAAAACCGTGCGGTCGGTCGGCTATATTTACACGGTCGGATAAAAAATCGAAGGCAAATTTATGAATCTTTTCGTCAAAATTTTTCTCTGGTTTCTCGCGGCAATCGCTTTGATGGTCGGCGTCGTAATTTTTCTGACGTGGACGACGCAAGCCGAACCGGTCGTGCAGCGCTGGCACGTTTCGGTCGTTAATCAAACGAACATTTTCGCCGCGACCGCGAAACAGATTCTGGAAAATGAAGGCGACAAAGGGCTGGAAAGTTTTCTGCATACGATTCAGCAAGCCGATACGATTGACCAAGCCGGAATCGTTGATCAAAACGCCGATTCGCCGCTTTTGGAAACGGGCAATCGGGAAATTCTGCGCGATCTGGTCGTAAAATCTTTGAACAGCGAAATCGTCGAAGTTGATTTTAATCAGCCGGAAGGAATTTTCGCGGCGCGTAGTTTTAATATTACCGGCGGCGAAAAACGCGTGATGTTCGTCAAATGGAATCGTTCGGCTCCGACGCCGTTTTTCGGCGAAGCGCGTTACCGTTATATGCGTCTGCTCGGTTTGATTGTGACGGCGATCATCGTGTGCTACGTGTTCGCGCTTTACCTTTCGTCGCCGATTGTGAAATTGAGCGAAGCGGCGAAAAGACTTGCCGCCGGTGATTTGGAAACGAGAGTCGCGACCGACATCGGCAATCGTTCGGACGAAATCGCTAAATTAGCGAGAGATTTCGACGAAATGGCGGAACGCATCGAAGCGCTGATTAATTCGCAAAAACGCTTGACGCGCGACGTTTCGCACGAATTGCGCTCGCCGCTCGCGCGGCTTAACGTTGCGCTCGAACTGGCGAAACACAAAAGCAATGCCGAATCGCAGGTTCTGCTTGACCGCATCGAGCGCGAAGCGCATCAGTTGAACGAAATGATTTCGCAGATTCTACATCTTTCGCGGCTCGAAAGCCAGTCGGAAACAATCGAGCGGCGACCGATTAACGTCGGTAAAATGGTGGAAAAAATCGTTTCCGACGCGAATTTTGAAGCGAAAAGCGAAGATAAAAAAGTTTTAATTCGCGAAAACGTCGAAGCGGAATTTCACGGAAACGCCAATCTGCTGCGGAGCGCGGTGGAAAACGTTTTGCGCAACGGCTTGCGCTACACGAGCGAAACGGTCGAAGTTTTCGTCGCGCGCGCCAAAGCGGAAATCATCATCAAAATTCGCGATTACGGCAAAGGCGTGCCGGAAGAAGAACTCGAGTATCTTTTCAAACCTTTTTACCGCGTTTCGCAGGCGCGCGAGCGAAAATCCGGCGGCGTCGGTTTAGGATTAGCCATCGCCGAACAAGCCGTGCAGTCGCACAAAGGCAGAATCACGGCGCAAAACGCGCAGGACGGCGGTTTAATCGTTGAAATCAGACTGCCCGATTCCGACGCGCATCCACGAACGATTTAATTCCCAAAATCAAAAAAACGAGACAGACGAGCGCCATCGCAATGCGCGCTACGGTCGCCGCCGGTCGGTCGGAAACGCCTTCCGCCAAAGCGGGAAGCTGCAAAAAACTGCTGACCGTCGCCAGAAATCCGAGCAGCGCGACGAGCAAAGACGCGTGCATCAAATGTTTGCGCAAATTTTCGCGTGTCTTGGCTGCGAAACCGAACGCCGCCAAAAGCACGCCGAAAATCGCCGGAATCAGCGCCGTCAAGCTCGCCGTTCCGGTCATCGCGCCGTAAACGTAACCGAGCACGGCGATTAAAATCAGCAAAATTCCGCAGACAATCGAAATCGAAGGCATAAAAAATATTCTCCCGAAAAAAACTTGTAAAAAATTGTGTTGTTTACAAGTTACCAAAAAGCCGTCGAAAAAACGAAGCGGTCAAAAATAAAAAAAGCCGCGATTTAATATCGCGGCTGCTAATCTGCCGGATCGTAATTTACCAATCGGCACAATTATCTTTTTGAAATCGGCAAAACGATTGCGGACGAATTCGCGCCGCCGAAATAAACGCGCTGCGTTGCTTTTTGAAAATCGGCGGCAGTCGCTTGTTGGTAATTCGTCACGAATTTCTGCGGATTGCGCGCGACGAGCGGAAACCACGTGCTTTGAATCTGTACCATAATTCGGTGTCCTTTTTTGAACGTGTGCAGGACGCCGGGCATCGTGAAATTCAGCTTTGTCGGTTCGTTCGCTCTGAGCGCTTCGGGTTTTTCAAAACTGCTGCGAAAACGCGCGGGCATCACGTCGCCGCGCAAAAGCATTTGATAACCGCCCGGCTGAAACACGGAAAAAGCCGAAGTTTCCGGCGGTTTAACGCCTTCGGGAAACGCGTAATCGTCGGGGAAAACGTCAATTAATTTGACGACGAAATCAGAATCCGTGCCGCTCGATGAAACGACGAGCGAATTTTTGATGTCGCCCGCGACGGTGACTTCTTCAGTCAAAGGTTCGGTTTGAAAAACCAAAACATCCGGTCGCGTCGCGGCAAAACGCTGATCTTCGGTCATATAATCGCGCGGGTAGTTAAGCGTAATTTTTTGCGTGTAGGGAACCGGCTTTTGCGGATCGGAAACGTATTCGGCGTAACTTTCTTTCGATTTTAAGGCGTCCATTGAAAAAGAGAGTCCGCCGTTTTCCGTCAAATAAAGCGCCGTGTCAATTCCGTTTGTCGGTTCGTAATCAGCGAAAGTTTTCCACTCGTTCGCGCCCGTGTCGAAAGCATTGACTTCTTTGATTTGTGAAATATCGCCTTTGTCTTTCAAAAAATAATTGAAAAACGGAAGCTCGTATTTCGCGCGGTATTCGACGCCGGTTTTCGCGCCGAAATAAGCGGTGCCGAGCCAATCGCCGTCCGAACGAATCCAGCCCCCGTGAAACCACGGTCCGACGACGAGCACGTTGAAAATTCCCGGATTTTGCCGCTCGATGTGCTGATAAGTTTTCAGCGCGCCGTAAAGATTTTCATTGTCGAACCAGCCGCCGACGGACATCACCGCCGCTTTGATGTTTTTCAGTTTCGGCAAAATATTGCGTGCTTTCCACCAATCGTCGTAATTCGGATGCCGCATCATTTCGTCCCAGAAATTGATGCGCAAACCCAAATTTTTTTCGTAAGAATCGGCGACTTCTTTGAGTCCGCCGGTGCGCAAAAAATAATCATAACCGTCCTGCGTGTCGCGTCCCGTCCATTTTTTCAAATAATCGCCGTTATTGACGGGAACCGGGCGCGGCTGTCCGAAATTGCGAAAAAACGAGTAATTTTGGGCGAGAATCAGCGCGCCGTTGTGATGCATATCGTCGCCGTGAAACCAATCGGAAACCGGCGCTTGCGGCGAAGCGGCTTTGATCGCCGGATGCGAATCAATGATTCCGGCGGACGTGTAAAATCCCGGATACGAAATGCCGTAAATGCCGACGCGTCCGTTGTCGTTCGCGATATTTTTCAGAAGCCATTCGACCGTATCGAACGTGTCGGTTGATTCGTCAATGTCCTGCACGGTTTTATTTTCGATGTCCGGTCGCACGTTGACGAATTCGCCTTCGCTCATCCAGCGTCCGCGCACGTCCTGATAAACGAAAATATAACCTTCGCGCGGAAAAAGCTCGTCGGGTCCGAGCGACGATCTGAATTTGTCCGCGCCGTACGGCTGCACGGTGTAAGGCGTGCGGTTTAATAAAATCGGGTATTGCCGCGTTTTATTTTTCGGTTCGTAAATCGCCGTAAAAAGCCGCACGCCGTCGCGCATCCGGATCATTTCTTCGCGCTTTGTATAATTTTCTTTAATATAAGTTTCCAGCTCGGATGGCGTTGGCGCAGGTTGCGCCGAAATCGCCATCTGACTCGAAATCACCAACATCAAAACAAATAAAAGTTTTTTCAATGTGCAAAAAATCATCTTAATTTTTTCTCCGTCAACAACTTTTTTTCTCGCCAAACGGTAAACGCTTTTTTTTAGTGCGCCGTGCCGCCTCTCAACAGCGATTCTTAACGCAGAACAACTCGACAGCCAAACGCCGAAATTCATTTTTGCACGATTAGCGCGGATTTGGCAGTGGAGACGCTTGGTAAGCTGATTATTACGCCGTCAATATTTTCAATCGCCAAGTTTTGTTTAACTGCGCTAAACAGTTAGCAATGAAATGTTTAGTCGGTTTATTTTAAAGTTATTTATAGACAAAAATATTAATCAAGGTTAGACTCTTTCAATTAAGCAATTTCCGGAATTTACGCTTCCTAAAAAAGTGAGAGAAATTATTTTGTTATTTGTTTAAAAAATTTACGACGAGGGGAAATCTATGAAAAAATCTTTTTTATTTAAGTCAGCTCTTTTATGGAGAATGACGCTGGCGGCATTTTTAATGCTCGTTTCATCAACCGTTTTAACCAACGCCCAAACTCAGTGCACGACCGGACAGACGGTGACATTCGCCCAGTTTTCACAACTGGATCCGTCTTACAACGCTTTTTCGTTTACCAACACGGGATCGTCCGGTTATTTCAGCGCTTCGGTTTTGGTCAATTTAACATTTGCCGGTCAAGCTGCCGCTTTTTCCGGTCCAGCGACACTGACTTTGACTGGTGCGACCAGCGCGCTCGCGGCGACGGTTGCGTCAAACAATCCGAATAATCCGGGTGCGACCAGAACGATTCAGCCTTTTAATCAGGAAGTGCGCATATCATTTACCAGAGACGGAGTGAATGTTTTAACAGCTGTTATCAATCCTTTAACTTCTTCTCCCGATCTTGCCGGTGATACAAACACGAGTGAAAACGGCGCCGCCGGATTTTCCGCTTCGACGACGAATCAGCAAATCACTTTTACGTCATCGGTGCTGACTTTTACCGAAACTGAAAGCCGCAATTTGGCACTTTCTTTTTCATCAATCAGTCCGGCATTTGCCCGCAATCCAAACGGGATTTTGAGCAACTTTACCGCTGCGGCGACCGGAACTTTCGCTTCCTGTCCCGGACCGCGACCGCCGTCGGCAGCCGGCGCGATGATTAGCGGACGAGTAATGCTTCCGAACGGAAGAGGAGCCGCCAACACGCTGGTGACGATGACGAAATCATCGGGCAAAATGATTACGGCGATTACCAACAATTTCGGTTATTACAGATTTTCCGATGTCGAAGTCGGACAATCGGTTGTGGTTGCCGTGCAGTCGAGAAAATACAGTTACGCGCCGCAGGTATTGAGCCTTTTGGAAGAACTGGGAAATATGGATTTTTATCCTGAGTAATTCGGTGCGGTATTTTAATGAAAAAAATGGCGACTTTTACAGTCGCCATTTTTTTTGTTATTCGGAGCTGCGCATTTCAACGATTAACGCTTCGATTTGCGTTCTTAAATGAGCCGTCACCGCTTGATATTTTTCTTCGTCCGACATTTCCGCCCGGTAAATATCTTTGGCGTAAAACGGTTTTCCGAAGCGAATTTTTACTTTGGAAAATCGAATGCGGCGCGAGCGGCGCGCCCAAACTTTGTGCAGTCCGTCGAGCGCGACCGGCAAAATCGGCAAATCGAGTTCGGCGGCGAGAATCGCCGCGCCTTTTTTGAAATTATGCAGCTCGCCGTCAAACGCGCGCTCGCCTTCCGGATAAATATTCAGCACTTTACCGTTTTTTAAGCCAATCGCGCCCGCCTTCATCGCTTTCATCAACTGCGTGTCGGCGTCAATCGGCACGACCGAAAGCATTTTCGCGACCCACTGCATAAAACTGCTGCGGAAAAATTGGCTCGCGCCGACGTGAAAAATATTGCGGAAAATCTCAAACGGGTAATTCGATGTTAAAACGAACGGATCGAGAAAACTCTGATGATTCGGGCAAATGAGAAACGGGCGTTTCATTCGTTCGAGTTCTTCAATATTGGCGACTTCGAGCCGCAGAAAAATTCGGCAAAAATAATTGAAAATCCGGTAAACCGCAAAAGCAAAGCCGCGAAAAATCGGGCGATTCTGCAAGATTCCCTGAACTTCTGGAAAATTCGGCTCGGCTTCGCGGACGATTTTCCCCCAGTTCAAATCGGTCGCGATTTCCGCCGAGTTTTCCGCATCGCCGACGCGATTTTTGACCAGCGCGATGACATCGCCGACGGTCAGCGCCTGCGCCGCTTCTTCCGCCGCAAATTCGGTCGCAAAAGCCTGTTCGAGCGACGCGAAAACTTCGGCGCGCGACAGTGAATCGAAACCCAAATCAAGTTCCAGATTCATCGTCGGCGTGATGTTTTCGGCTTCTTTTGTATTCTTTCTAATTGCGGCGACGACCGCTTGACCGGCGTTCGATTCGAGCAAAAGCTGGTCGGCGGCGCTCAATTCGAGCGGCTTTTTCTGATGCGCCGTTTGATCAATCAAACCGTTTTGCTCGATTTGTTTTTGCAGCTCGAAACGCTTGATTTTTCTCGTTGCGGTGCGCGGCAGCGGTTCGGTGTAAATAACATAATCGCGCACGCGCTGATATTCGGGCAGCGCGCGTCCGAGATTGTCCAGATCATACCGCACGGCTTCTTTGGAATTGGCGATATTGTTCGCTTTCAGATAATTGAAATCCGGCACGACGACGGCGATCAGTTTTTCCGCGCCCGCTAAGTTCGCGCTCGCATCTTTCACGCCGAGAATGCACATTTCTTCGACGAGCGGCGATGCGGAATATTTCACTTCCAAATCTTCCGGATGAATATTCTTTCCGTTCGGCAAAACGATCACGTCTTTCGAGCGTCCGACAATAAACAAATCGCCGTTGGCGTCGAGTTTGCCGAGATCGCCCGATTTGAACCAGCCGTCTTCGGTAAACGCTTCGCGCGTCGCTTCCGGATTTTTGTAATAACCCTTAAAAACCATTCGCCCGCGAATCAAAACTTCGCCCGCGCCGTCGGCGTTCGGCGCGCCGAGTTTGATTTCGGCGTAATTGACGGCTTTGCCGACCGAGCCGACCGAGCTGCCCGTGAAACGCGTCGAACTAACCGCGCCGCAAGTTTCGGTCAAACCGTAGCCCTGAATAATCGTAAAACCGAGTTCGTAATAATCGCGCGCGATCTTTTCGTCGAATCTGGAACCGGCAGAAATCGTAATGTCCAGATTGCCGCCGAATCCGTCGTGCACTTTGCCGAACATTTTTTTGCCGAGATTGACGTTGAAATTATCGCGCAGAATTCCGTTGGTTTTGAGCATTCCGGCGAACAGCGCGCGAACCGGCGCGGGCTGCGCGGCAACGCCGTCGAAAATCTTTTTATGAAACAGATACCAGAGGCGCGGAACGCCGGTCAGCAGCGTGATTTCCTTTGTTTCAAACGCTTTGGTGAGTTCGGCGGGCGCGAGTTCTTTGACGTAATAAACGCTCGCGCCGACGCTGGCGATGACCCACAAATTGACGACTTGCGCGAAAACGTGAAACAGCGGCAGAACGCTCAAAACGATTTCGTGTTCGGAAATATTCATTACTTCCTGACAGCCCTGCGTTTCGTAATAAATATTGCCGTGCGTCAGCGGCACGCCTTTCGGCGTACCGGTCGTGCCGGAAGTGTAGATCAAAACTGCCAGATCATCAGGCGCAGCGGGCGTCGGTCGCGCATCGTAATCCGCCGGACGCGCCGCTTTCATCCAATCGGAAAAACGCTCGAATCCGTTCGTCGTTGCCGATTCGCCGCGTAATTCGTCATTCGTAATTCGTAATTGAAAATCTTCCTGCAAAACGGCGGCGGGAATTTTTCGCCCCAGTCTTTCTTCTAATTTAAGAAAACTTTCGATAAAATCCGCGCCGATAAAGGCTCGTTTCGCTTCGGAATTTTCGATGAAGTTCGTGATCGTTTCGATTTCACC
>SXVE01000061.1 GCA_005790265.1 Acidobacteriota bacterium
AAAAATTCATACCGCGCGAATACGGCAAGCCGCGCGCTCAGTTTTTGGGCGATATTGATTCGCGTTATCGAATCGAACGGACGAAGGGCGAAAATGATTTGGAAGCGAAAAGCGACGTTGCTTTGCCGAATCGGGAAAACTCGAACCAATCTCCGCAACCAACAAACGACGGACAAATCGAGCGGGTGATTGATGAAACGGTGTCCGAGACAGTCACCGGCGCAACTGTTTTATTTGATGAATCTAACTCCGATTCAACGAAAGAGAATTTCAGCGAAGCCTTGACCGACGACGAAGATGTAGCTTCTCGAATCAATACGACTTCCGGCGGCACGGAAAATTCTACCGTGCAGAAACAAGCCGCGGTCGTTTTGACCAAAACCGTCGAAGCAAATGCCGCCGCGAAAAAATCCGAAACTAAGAAATCCGAGTCGATTGCCGACGCACTGCGCGGCTTGCCCGACGAAGTTCGAGCCGCGCAAGCCGAAATCTACGCCCCATCGCTCTCGGAGATCAACCGAAGCGTAATTTAGAGGTATTTATGACAGCCAGCCGAATCAAACTATCCCTAGTCGTCGCTCCCATACTTTTGTGCTTGGTCGTCGTCGTCTATGTTTACTCGCTGTGGCGCGCGGACAGAAAAAAAGCGGACGATTTGCCGGTCGAGGCGGTTTCGCAAATGATGCGCGACCTGCTGCGCTTTCACGAAAAACGCGGCGGCTTTCCCGACGACTTAAAACGACTTGAAGGCGTCGTCTGGGAGAAAAAGATTCGCTCGTTTTCAGTCGCCGACCGCGCTCTCAATCATCGTAATTATTATTACTTTTACACGCAGATTTCTCCGCACCAATTCACGCTTTGGGCGATTCCGACGGGTGTCTCGCGCGAGGAGTCGCCGACGCATTTTTTAGTCGTCTCGCCCGATGCCTGCCGCCGCTGGAAGGGCGCGGCTCTCCCGCTCGAACAGATTGACCGCATCGAGCCGAACCCGTCGCTTAAAAACTTAGGCTCCTTCGGATTGATAGAACAACCTCTAATTGATTTGAAAAGTCAGCAAAAAGCCTCCGGGTTGTTCGGCGGAAAATAAACTTCGGTCAACGGTTTGCGTCCGCCGCACTGAATTATTGCGATTCGGGTTAAATCTTTATTAGCACAGGACGAAATTCGTTTTCGCTCTCATTTTCTCAATTAAAATCGGCTATAATCGTCGATTAAACGATGATTGACCAACACAAGTTAAAAGAATTTTTGGAACTGAAGGACGAATCGCCGAAAGTCGAATTCAAACTCAAATACGAACTAACCGGGCAGAACAAAAGCAAAAACCTGGACGAACTCGCCAAAGATTTGCTCGCTCTGACGAACACAGCGGGGCGAGCGGCAGATGATTTCGCTTACTTGATTATCGGCGCGGGCGACACGCTGAAGCCGGACGGAACGCGCGACGCTTTCGACGTTCGCTCGTCGAACTTTACCGCCGAACAGTTTTTAAATATCGTCAACGCCAGATGCACGCCTCCGGTGGCAGAGTTTCGTTACGAGGTAATCGACCAAGGCGGAAATTTTTACGGCGTGGTTGAAATACCGCCGTCGCCCTACATCCACGAATTGACCAGAAATCTCGATACGCCGCGCGGCTCGTGGCAGCTCGGCGGCGTTTTAATCAGGCGCGGCTCGCAAATCGGTATCGCGGGACGCAGCGAGATGAAGCAGATGGAGCGCGAAAAAGAGAATTGGTCGGGCGTTTCCGCCGATGCCAAAACCGCGCTCGAACAGCTCGAAGAATTTTTGCACGATCCGCGCAAGAAAATCGCCGTCCGCAGGCTCGTTCTCGAAGAAGCTAAAGCGCTGCACGCCGAATTGAACAAACCGGAATTTCTGGCGAAAGACAGCACAGCCCAAAATCCTGTTTTGAACGAACGGATAGCCGAATACGAAAATCTGACGAGAAATCTTCTCGATTTATTCGTCGCAGGTTGTTATCACGGCGGCGACGAACTCGATTCCGTCTGGTCGGACGCGCTGACAGTCGTCGGCGACACGACCGATGAAGGTCACGCTTCGGACGCATTCTTGCGCCTGCGCCGCTTTCCGGCAATGCTTTTGTTTTACGCGGGCGGTATCGCGGCGATTGCGGGCGAACGGTATAAAACCCTTGCCGCAATGTTTCACAAAACGAAAGTGCGAAGATGGCGAATGCAGCAAAGCGCGAGCGAGGCGTTGCCGCCCGCGACCGTGGTTGACCGGTATGACCGAAAAGAATTATCTGAATACCAGTTTAGCGCGATGCCGCTCGAATTTCATTTGCGGAATTATTTGCGAACTTCGCTCGCCGTCGTCATTCATACGGAAGACGAGTATTTAGATTGCTTCACCCGTTTTGAGTATTTTTTCGCGCTCGACGGTTTGGCAAAAAGCAACGGCATAATCTTGGGCAGCTATATGTGGGAGAGCGAGATACGCAGAAAATATCAGCGAACCTATTCATACAATACGCCCGTCATCGGCGAAACTAACGCCGAACTCGAACAGGACGGCGCGGAGTGGCTGCCGTATAAGAACGGGATCTTCTCTATGAATTGGGAAAAATTTTTAGATTTCAAAAAAGAAGCGGACAAAAAATTATCGGAAACGGCGCAAAACTTTATGCTCACCAAAAATTATTGAAAACTCGCGTCTACCTTGAGAAAGCTATCGACTCTCGCGCCCTCTGGTCTTTCATCGCTTGCGCTTCAAATTTCTTTTCGCGCGCCGCATCCGGTTCAAAGGTGCGCCCGGAACGGTCTTGCAAATTCGTTTTTTCTTTTGTCGTCGCGTTTTGTTTCGCGTCAATTTTCTCGCTTATCTCGCGGCTTAAAATTTCGGTTTGCCGTTTTGAGTGAGACAAATCGGCTGCCCCGACTTTGGCAAAATTCTGCCGCAGAATCTCGCTCGTCCGCTCAGTCAACTCGTTACCCGTTAAATTCTGGTTTTTTCGCAACAAATCAACCAAATCCGTTTTCACTCCATTGCGCAAAAGGGAGAGTTTTTCGCTTATGTCATAATCGTGCCGGAACTTGTTGAGCGTCGCCGCTTGCTGATCGAGCTTGGCGAAAGCCTCGCGGATTTTAAACTGGTCGTTGCTGAACTGAAAAACATTTGCGGCGCGTTCGAGCTGCTTGAAAGTCACCACCGCTTGTTTGCCCGCTTCGGTCGGAATTTTGCGGTGGTCGGCATCGAGTTCTTTCGGCTCAAGCCGCGATTTGGCGATCTCCAAGGCTTCCGTTTTCATTTGCTCGCGTTCCTGCGCGGAGAAAATCTTATCGAG
>SXVE01000490.1 GCA_005790265.1 Acidobacteriota bacterium
CTCGCGGGTATGAGCGATTCATAAAAAAACCAATTGAAGCGATGATTACCGAAGTTCTTCGCCGGAAAATCGAAAGCGACCAAGTTAATGAGAGCTGGATAAATTATTACTCCAACACATTCGTGAAATTGAATGTTGGTAGCATAAACGGGGTTAGACGCGGAATGGCTTTGAATGTTTTGGAATCCGAAGATTGGGAGACTGTAGAGGTTGTGCAGGTCGGGAAGCGTTCTTCCATCGGGGTTGTAGTTCGGTTGTTAGACGAAAACAAACAGGAAAATTTCAAAAATTACCGAACGAACGAAACAAAGCCATACCCGAAAGTTAACGTCGGATGGAAATTATCAACGCGCTCACTTTTACTAATAGACAACGGCGCATGATAACGAAAGGGCGAAAAGATCAATAGATATGAGGCGGAAACAGCTACTTTCCTAATTTGCCTGGTCTTTTTAATTTAAACGGGTTTGACAGCAGTTTCGCCTTACGTCATTTCAATCGTTAAACCTTTTCCGTTTCCAGCATCTTTCGCAAATCGTTTTCATCCAGTTGATAGACTTCGTTGCAGAATCCGCACGTCATTACTGCGCCTTTATCTTGTTCGAGCATTGATGCGACTTCCGTTTTTCCGAGCGATGAGATGAGCTGGACGGCACGGTCGAATGAGCAATTGCATTCAAATTTAACGTCGGTTTCGCCCAAGATTTCGTAATCAATAATGCCGAGCGTCATTTTCAAAAGGTCTTCGGGCATCGCGCCTTCTTTGATGGCGGTCGTCAATTGCGGCGCGTGGCGAATCGTGTCTTCGATCATGACGGCGATGTTTTCGTTTGATGTCGGCAGCATCTGAATCATCACGCCGCCCGCGCAGGTGACGAACGGATCTTCGGGCTGCAACAAAACGCCGAGCAGAACGGCAGACGGGATTTGTTCGCTTTTGGCAAGATAAAACGCGAAATCTTCGGCGATTTCGCCGGTTTGAATCGGGACGGAACCGACGTAAGGCTCGCGATACAAACCGAGATCAAAACCGGATTCGCGCGTGACGTAAAACATTCCTTCGCCGACGATGCCGGAAACGTCGAATTTTCCGTTTTCTTTCGGCGGCAGTTCGGCGACCGGATTTTTGACGTAGCCGCGCACGCGTCCGCCGGAAATCGTTTCGGCGACGATGCCTTCGACCGCGCCTTTCGCTTCGATGCGAACGGTCAAACGGTCGTATTCTTTGAGACTCGCGCCCAAAAGCAAAGTTCCGGTCATCACTCGTCCGAGAGCGGCGGAAACGGTCGGCGAAGTTTGGTGGCGGCGCACGGCTTCGCGCACGGCGTCGGTCGTAATCGCCGCCATCACGCGCACGGTCGCGTCGGCGGCTATTCCGTGTATCAGTCTATCCATAAATACAGTTTCGGAAATTTGAAACGGTAAAGTCAAACGCCTGCGCGCGGCAAATATTTTTTCGCCGTTTATAAGTTTTCATAAAGTTAAGGAAACAGGTGAGCTTACGCGCTATTTTGTCGCTTTTTTGTTTTGATGCACAAGATATTGTGTATTTTTTTGTTGACAAGCGGATTCGAGTTCGGCTATATTTCATTTCGCTGTAGGAAACAAAAGAATAAAAAACAATTCAAACGACGAATTGAAAACGAAGATTTTCATCCGCGCCCGCATTTCGTGATGCAATCGGAAAAAGCGTAAAATACAAGTAATCTAAACTAAAAAATTAAAAATATTTGTGTCTGTGTAAAGACCATTTTTGAAGGAGATTGAGAGAAATATGAGTACAGTCTTTGAGTCGGTCGCGCTCGGCGACGCTGCTGCAAACGGAAAAACGAACGGAAACGGCGCCGCCGGAACATCGCGCAAACGTGAAATCAAACCCATCGGCTTGAACGGTCAAAAAGTCGTCAGCAAACGTTATTCGCTGAAAGATATGAACGGCGAAGCGCTCGAAACGTGGGAAGATATTGTGCGCCGCGTCGTCGGTCACGTTTCCAAAGCGGAAACCGATGCGGTTGCGCGCGATTATTTTTACGATTCGATGATGGAAGTAATGCTCAACCGCGAATTCGTGCCGAACACGCCTTGTTTGGTCAACGCCGGAAAACCGAATGGACAGCTCGCCGCGTGTTTCGTCCTGAACGTTCCCGACTCGATTCAAGGCATTATGCAGCACGCCGAAAACGTCGCGATCATTCACCAAACCGGCGGCGGAACCGGAATGACGTATGAATTTCTGCGCCCGGCGGGTTCGATGGTCAATTCGACGCGCGGCGTCGCAAGCGGTCCGGTTTCGTTTATGAATATCGTCAATCAGACGACCGAAGTCGTCAAACAGGGCGGCGTTCGTCGCGGCGCGAATATGGGGATTTTGTCGGTCAAACACCCGGACGTTCTGCGCTTTATCCACGCGAAAAACGATCAGCATTCAATGACGAATTTCAATATTTCCGTGACCGTGACCGACGATTTTATGAACGCGGTTGTCGAGAAAATCTGGTTTCAAAACGAATTC
>SXVE01000491.1 GCA_005790265.1 Acidobacteriota bacterium
GAAGACCGTCGGACGCTCGACCTTCTCAGAAAGGAAAAAACCAAACTGAGCGAGATTGTTCAAACCGATTTCGGCGGATCGGTTGACCGGGCGAAAGTCGAGCGTTCAATTAACAATCAAAACGATGCCGCAAAATCCTCTAAAATCGAATTAACCGAAGACGAAGCCGAATTGCGGCGCGCGCTCGTCAAGGAAAAAAGTGTTGAGCGAGAAATTAACGCGCTTTCCGAATCTATCAGCGAACGGGAAATAGGTTTTCGACTTTTCACCGAGCTTTCCGCAGAAGAAATATCTGACGAAAGAAAGCATCAGTTACTCGAAAAAGCCGTATCTTTGGAACTTCCGATTTCGGGCGTCCTCAAAGAAAAATACCCCGAATTAACCGCGAAAGAGCAAAACGAAAAAATGTCGAACGCTAACACATTTGAAATTCGCAATCCTGCGGAATATTTGTTTCTGAGAGAAGCGGCGAATAAACAGTTTCAAGTATTGCGGGCGCGCGAAATTACAAACGAGTATCGGAAATTTGAAAGCGCGAAAACGGGTGAGAAAGCGAACGCTGATTCGGTGCGGCGTGTCGGCGACGAGCATCGTGAAAAAATGCAGGCTCTCAAAACGATTGAGCCGGTTTTCGCTTACAAAATCGAAGCCAGCAACAGGATTATAAAAGCCAAGCCTTCGGAAAGAGCCGTCGCCGGTTATAAATTCGCCGCCGAATACGTTGGTTATCAATTAAAGCAGCCAGAAACACAGGCGCGACACGAATCGGCAATATACCGTGAATACGCTGCGCGGCTCGTAGCGGCGAAAACCGCGTCGGATGTCGTGCGCGAATCTTATAAAATCAGGCAGGAAAATCATCGCGCCACCGGCGTTTGGAAAAATGCGAACTCTGCGGAACGGCGAAAACTCCTGCCCCCGCTCTCGAAAAACGAGATGACGCTGCTTTTTCTCGAACAGTCGCCGAAAAATTACACGGCGGAAATGTCGGTTCTGAAATACAATTTCGCGCATTATTCCCAAGCCAAAGAAAAAATGACCCACGCGCTTGAAGGCGGAACTTTAGAGTCGAGCCGCGAAGCTCTGCAACTCGCCCGAAGCCTCGAAGAAAGATTGAACCGCCGCGACTTGCAGACCAAACGCAAAGCGACAAAGCATTTTTTTGAAAGCCTGAAAACCGAAAACGAAAAACTATACCTTAAAAACGAGTTCGACCACCGCGCGATTTATCAAAATCTGCCGCCGCACGAAAAAGATTGGATATATGCCCGCGCGACGGAACAGAAAGAAAACCTCGAATACAAAATCGCTTACGAGCAGGGAAAAAACCTCGATGCTGCCGTTCAACCGCAAAAGAAAGCCGTCGAAATGAGCGAAGCCGCCGCGAGCCTTCGGCAAGAATTTGCCGCCGGAACGCTCTGGCATCAAGCCGCCATTCTAGCCAATCAAAAAGAAACGAAAAATTCGATTTCGACTGCGAATCTCGACGCAAAAACTTTGCAGGCGGTCGGTTTTTTGATTCATAACCAGAGCGAGACGAATAATCTGCGCGTCGGCGACTGGCTCGCAAATCAAAAATCGGAAGAGATGAAAACGGCTGGCGAAATCTTGAAAACATTCGCCCGCGCGACGCGCGAATTTGAAAACAATCGTTTGACGGTAACGGTTAAAATAGCGGAGACGAACCGCGTTTCCGCCGCCGACTACCAAAATTTGTTCGAGCGCTACTTTCCCGCCGACTTTGAAAAGTTAAAAGAATTTCGCGTCGACAAAGGAGAAAAATTCAAGCTCGAACAAAGCCGCCGCGACGGACAGACGGCGCTGCTCGACGCTTGGAAGCACGACGCTCAAACGGCGATTTACAGTGAGCGAGCGCCCGTAACAGTTTTTGAAACCGAGCGGCGCGAGCTTCAAGAGATTGACGGAATCAAAGCGGCACAAATCGAATGCCGGCGCGCCGTAGAAATCAAAGCCGCGATTCTGACGAAATACGAAGAAAAATTAAAAAGAGAATTTGCCAAAAGCAATCGAACGATTTCAGACGGCGATTTGCGAACGGCAGTTGAACGAGCCTTTACGCCCGAAAAATCTGTAACGCTTTCATCGGAACAAAAAGCGATTTTTGAACGGGCGCAGGATAAAATTCTGTCGTCGGATTTCGAGCGATTTTCGACGAGCGCAAAACGTCTTGAAAAAGGAATCGCCGATATAAACCAAAGTTTTGAAACGCTTGTCGAGCTTAGGCTGAAAAACGAGCAATACAAACTCTCGCCCGAAAAAGACGAATCGCTGCAAAATCAATACGACGCGATGCGGCACCAAGCGGAAGCCGAACAAATTACCGCCGTCGCGCGTGAGAAGTTCAATGCGACAACCATTGATGACCGCGGTAAACCGTCGGCGACGGTTGTTGATTATGTTCCAAGCGAAGAGCGAGAAAAAGCGCGAATTGAATCTCACCGCCGAGTGCGAATCGCTTTAGAACCAGCCGAATTGAACGAGCCTGACCAAAACCCGAAAATTCAAGCCAA
>SXVE01000492.1 GCA_005790265.1 Acidobacteriota bacterium
ACGATTACATCTAACGTGCAGAGACGGATTAACAAAATAATAACCAAACAGAAATTTATAGAGGTTTAGTAATGCAAAACGTAGTCGAATTAAAGCAGGTCAAATCGGATCAGATTCAGTGGGTAACGATGTTTTTCGTCGCCACTTTTCACATTATGGCAATAGGCGCGCTGTTTACGTTCAGCTGGGCGAATTTGATCGCCGCGATGATTACCTGGTGGATTGCCGGAAGCTGGGGAATCGGAATGGGCTATCATCGTCTTCTGACGCATCGCGGTTTTAAGACGCCGAAATTCGTCGAATATTTCTTGAGTTTGTGCGGCACGCTCGGCTTACAGTCGGGCGCGATTAATTGGGTGACGACGCACCGCATTCATCACGGATTTACCGAAACCGACAAAGACCCGCATAGCCCGCGCAACGGAACTTACTGGGCACATATGGGCTGGATTTTTCGCGGCACTGCGCAAAACCAGGACGAAGCAACGCAGATGCGTTACGCGCCCGATTTGATGAAAGACCCGGTTCATCGCTTGATGTCAAAGTATTACTGGATGACGCCGGTGATCGCCGGAGTGATTTTGTTCACCGTCGGCAGCTCGCTTTCGGGAACGCTTTTCGGCGGATTCACGATGGTTTTATGGGGAATATTTCTGCGTCAGGTAATCGGCTGGCACTCGACGTGGCTTGTTAATTCGGCGACGCATTTGTGGGGTTCGCGCCGTTTTGAAACGCGCGACGATTCGCGCAACAACGGTTTGATCGCCGCGCTGACGTTCGGCGAAGGCTGGCACAATAATCACCACGCTTACCCGCGCTCGGCGAAACACGGTCTCGCGTGGTACGAATTTGACGTCAACTGGCTGCAAATCAAATTCCTGGAAAAAATCGGCTTGGCGAAAGACGTTTACGCATACAATTTTGAAGACAAGCACGACGAAGCCGACGCGATGCAAAAAGCCGCGTAGATTAAGGCGAAAGTAAAAAGCAAAAAGGCAAAAGTAAGAAAAAGTTTTTTCTGCTTTTGCCTTTTGCCTTTTTACTTTTTACCTTTAGAGATATGCGCCGCCGAAAAGCCACAGTTTTTTTTATCGTGTTCGGAGTTTGCCTGATTTTGCTGGCGGTGGCGCTTAATGTGAGCTGGATTCTGCTCAACATTCGCGAAGTCGCGCTGCTTGTTTTCGGCATCATTTTTTTCGCGCTGATCATTACCGGTTTGACGCTCAACACGATTTTTCTCGTGCGCGAAATTCGCCGCAACGAACAGCACGACGCGTTTTTGAATGCCGTCACGCACGAATTGAAAACGCCGATTGCTTCGATCAAACTTTACCTTGAAACCTTGAAAACCCGCGATGTGCCCGAGGAAAAACGGCGCGAATTTTACGACGTGATGATTGACGACAGCAATCGTCTGCTCAACACGGTCGAACAGGTTTTGCAAGCGAGCCGCACGCGCGAAAAAAGTCGTCTGCTCAATTTGTCGGAAATTGAAATGGGCAAATTAGTCGAAGAATCAATCAGAATTATCGAAACGCGTTATAAATTAGATGAAACGGCGATAAAATTCGTCAGACCCGCCGAAGAAGCGAAAATTTTCGGCGATGCGGCGGAACTTCAGATCGTTTTTAATAATCTGCTCGATAACGCCGTTAAATATTCGGGCGGCGAACCGAAGATTCTAGTAAAACTGAGAAATTCCGATGTGAATTTCGTGGAAGTTTATGTCAAAGACAACGGCGTCGGACTCGAACCGAGCGAAGTCAAACGAATTTTTAAACGATTTTATCGCGTTCCTGGACTTTCGACGCAGGAAAAAAAAGGAACCGGCTTGGGGCTTCCGATTGTGAAATCAATCATTAAAAAACACAAAGGTCGCATCCGCGCTGAAAGCAAGGGCGCAGGCAAAGGAACTCTTTTCGTGGTTGAATTGCGCAAATAAATTTTTGATTTTTTTATGAAAATTCTGATCGTTGAAGACGAACGCCATCTCGCCGACGGACTGCGATTTAATCTCGAAGCCGACGGTTTTGAAGTGGAAATCGCGTATGACGGCGAAGCCGCGCTCGAAGCCGTCGAAAAAACGGTTTTCGACGCCGTAATACTCGACGTAATGCTGCCGAAAATGAACGGTTTTACGGTCGCGCGCCGAATGCGCGACGCGCAAAACTTCACGCCGATTCTGATGCTCACCGCGCTCGGCAAGCCGGAAGATGTGCTGCTCGGTTTTGAAGCCGGAACCGATGATTATCTGCCGAAACCTTTTGAGCTTTCGATTTTTACGGCGCGGCTCAATTCGCTTCTCCGCCGCCGCGAATGGTTTGCGCGGGAAAACGGACAACCGAAAAGCGTGCCGCCGACCAGAGATTTTTTTCTCGTCAACGGAAAAATGATTGATCTCGGCAATCTCGAATTAAAAAGCGAAACGGAAACGATTCAACTGACGTTGATGGAAGCAAAACTGCTGCGTTATTTAATTGAAAACACGGGAATTGCCGTTTCGCGCAAAACGATTCTCGAAGAAGTTTGGGACTTGCACGAAGACACGGACACGCGCGCGATTGACAATTTCATCGTCCGCCTCCGCCGCTATCTCGAAGATGAACCGAACAACCCGAAAATTCTCCAAACCGTGCGCGGCGTCGGCTATAAATTCGTCGCCGACGATAAAAATTAAAAGAATTCAGCTGCGAACAGACACGAAGATTGAAAAGAAATTGTTCTTATATTTTGCTTCTGCATTCTTTGTGTATTTTTGTGGCTAAATCTTTCTTCGTTCCAAAACTTTCAAATTCTCGCGCCAGTTTTCCGCGAGATTAAAGCGGTGCATTTCGATTTCGGGCGAAACGGCGCGCGCGAAAAAATCGAAAGTCGGGTGATAACTTAGAGTTGGCGCAACGAGGTAGACGATTGCCGGTTGATCGGCAATTTTGA
>SXVE01000493.1 GCA_005790265.1 Acidobacteriota bacterium
AAATCAATTTTTTCTGCGTTACCGAAATGGCGAAAGTGAAGAATTCTTTACTCTCGCCTTTTTAATTTTTTGAAAGCAGGATTTTTTGCCGTTATGTTAATTTCTGTCAATAAATACACGCGCAAAACTCAACAAACGGATTTCATTTGCGCTTTTGCCGAAATTTTCGCAAACTGTTGGTGTTTTTTCATCTTCAAATTATTTCTCGGTAAACAGTGGAAAACGAAATCACAACGGCTTACGTCGGACTCGGCTCGAATTTGGGCGACCGCGCGGGAAATTTGCTTCTGGCGGTGCGCGGTTTGCTCGAAGCGAGTTTTGTCGTGCATAAAATTTCCGCCGTTTATGAAACCGAACCGGTCGGCGTGGAAAATCACGGCGCGTTTTTGAATATGGCGGCGGAAATTCGCATTTCGGGGATTACGCCGACGCAGATGATGGCGCGATTGTTACGCATCGAATATCTTTTGGGGCGACGAGACAAAAATCTTCACAAACCGCGCACGGTTGATCTTGATCTGTTGCTGTTCGGCGCGGCGCGGATGGAATCGGAATTTCTCAATCTGCCGCATCCGCGAATGCATGAGCGCCGTTTTGTTTTAACGCCGCTCGCCGAAATCGCGCCGCACGCCGTTCATCCGGTTTTTGGCAAAAACATTGCGCAACTGCTCGCCGAAATCTACGATTTCTCGTCAGTTAAACGCTGGAATCCGAACGCCGGACAAACTTTTGAAAACGACGAAATGAAAATTTATTTCAAAAGTTTGACTTAAAATAACCGCGCAGAATTATTTTTAAGAAAATCAGCCACGAATTACACGAATAACGCGAATTAGTTTTATTTCTTTATTCGTGACATTAGTTCGTGGCATTTGTATAATTCGCAGCTAAAAAAAATTAAAATTAATTCCGCACGACTGCTTTGGAATATAAATCAACTGAACGCTGCCAGATTTCAGCAGCAACCGAATGCGCTTTTATAAATATTCAATGCCGCGCCGCGTTTTTTCTTTTTCAAACTTTATCCTTTAGCTTTTATCCTTTATCCTTCTAAATCTATGGCATATCTGAAACCGGACAAACCGGAGAAAGTTTACGTTCCGGCGCTGCGGGCGGCGAAAGAAAAAGGCGAAAAGCTCGTTTGTTTGACCGCTTATGATTACCCGACGGCGCGGATTGTAGACGAAGCCGGCGTCGAACTGATTTTGGTCGGCGACAGTATGGGAAACGTGATTCACGGCTACGGCAATACGATTCCCGTCACGCTCGATGAAATTCTTTCGGCGACCAAAGCCGTCAAACGCGGCGCTAACCGCGCGCTGATCGTCGCCGATATGCCGTACGGCAGTTATCACACGGGCGACAACAAAGCCGTGCGCAACGCGCTCAAATTGATGAAAGACGGCGGCGCGGAAGCCGTGAAGTTAGAAGGCGGACGCAATCGCGCGCGGCTCGTCAAGCGATTGGTTGACGAAGAAATTCCGGTGATGGCGCACGTCGGTTTGACGCCGCAATCGGTGCACAAGCTCGGCGGTTATCGCGTGCAGGGAAAAACGGCGGAAGCGGCGCAAATTTTGATTGAAGACGCGAAAACGCTTGAAGACGCCGGAGCTTTTGCGATTGTGCTCGAACTTGTGCCGCGCGAAATCGCCGAAATCGTAACCGGCGAATTAAAAATCTCAACTGTGGGAATCGGCGCAGGCAGCGGCTGCGATGTGCAGGTTTTGGTTTTGCACGACTTGATCGGTTTCACGTTCGGTCGCCAGCCGCGTTTCGTGCGGCAGTACGCTAATGTCAGCCAGGTGATTACCGATGCGATCACGCACTGGATGGAAGACGTGCGCAGCGGCAATTATCCGAGCGAGCAGGAATCTTACGGCTTGCCGGAAGAAGTTGATTTGAAAACATTAAAGTCAATCGTCAGTTAGTTTATGGAAATTATCAATCGCCGTCAGCGAATGGCGTCTCTCTCCAAAAAAATTCGGCGCGAAAACAAAACCGTCGGTTTCGTGCCGACGATGGGCGCGCTGCACGAAGGTCATCTTTCGTTAATCGTTGAAGCACGGCAAATGTGCGATGTCGTGATCGTCTCTATTTTCGTCAATCCGGCGCAGTTTAACGAAAAAGAAGATTTCAATAAATACCCGCGCGATTTAACCGCCGACGCCGCGATTTTGGCTAATTATCAAGTTAATTATATTTTCGCGCCGGAAGCGCAGGAAATTTACGGCGAGAATTTTTCGACTTATGTTTACGTTGAAAACTTGACCGAAACGCTCGAAGGCGCGTCGCGTCCCGGACATTTTCGCGGTGTGGCGACCGTCGTCACGATTTTATTTAATACAATTCGACCGGATTTCGCTTTTTTCGGGCAGAAAGACGCGCAGCAAGTCGCCGTCATTCAGCGTTTAACCACCGATTTGGGTTTTGATACGGAAATCGTCGTCGCGCCAACGATTCGCGAAGAAACCGGACTCGCGATGAGTTCGCGCAACGCGCGTTTGAGCGCTGAAGAAAGACAGCGCGCCGCCGTCATTTTCCAAAGTTTGCGGCAAGCGAAAATCGCTTACCGCGGCGGCGAAAGAAACGCTTCGCGATTGGCGGAAATCGTTCGCCAGACGATTGAAGCCGAACCGCTGGCGCGAATTGACTACGTTTCCGCCGTTGACGCCGCGACGCTCGCGCCCATCGAACGAATCGCCGAAAATCCGGTGCTCATCGCCGTCGCCGCGCGGTTCGGAAATGTCCGTCTGATTGACAATATTATCTTAAACAAAAAGCAGTAAAAAAACCGTTGCGGCGCATCTAATTTACCGAGTTTCAAAATATTGAAATTCACCAAAAATATGAAAAACATCAAAGGATTTTTAGCGATTTTCGGTCTTTTAGTCGTATTTTCGCTGAATGCGGCGGCGCAGAATATCACTTTCACATCGCTCGAAGGCGAGAAAGTTGATTTGCAGTCGCAAAAAGGAAAAGTCGTCGTGATGGCAATCGGCGCGAGCTGGCTTCCGCTTTCGCGCGAACAAGCGGCGGCGATTAACAAACTTTCGCGCAAATATGCCGGGCGCGAAGTGTCGTTTTATTTTATCGCGACCGATTCGGATGCGGAAAAATCGAAAAATTTCGCGAGCAATGACGCGATTCGCAAATTCGGCGAAACGAGCAAGCTGACCGTTTCGATTCTGCGCGATTCCGACGGTTTGCAAACGGTCAAACAATACAAAGTTGACCAGCTTCCGGCGTTTATCATTCTCGATAAAACCGGAAAGCTCGCCGCCGAACCGTTTGGCGGAATTGATCCGAAAAGCGATATTTCCGTGATGCTTTCGCAAAAAATTGACGCGGTTTTATAAGCAGCTTAATTTTCTCAATCGAGAAAAAAATAAGGACGAATCTTTCAAAAAGATTCGTCCTTTTGCATTTCGCGCAGCATTTGAAAAACCAAATTGACCGGCAAACCGACGACGTTCCAGTAATCGCCTTCGATTTTTTCGATAAAAAGCGCGGCTTGCGCCTGTACCGCATAAGCTCCGGCTTTGTCGAGCGGCGCGCCGTTTTCCACTAAAAAATCTATTTCCGCTTCGTTTAAGTCGGCAAATTTGACGCGCGTGCGCTGAAAGCTGACAGCCGTTTTTGGATTTTGGAGTTCGGATTTTGAATCTAAACCGCTACTCGATGTAGCAGTGTCTTCAATCTTCGCATCGCTGCGGCTTGGCGTCAGCGCGCCTTTTCTGACAATGGCGACGCCGGTCAAAACCTCGTGCCACTTGCCGGAAAGCAATTTCAGCATTCGGCGCGCGTCGTCGAAATCCGTCGGTTTTCCGATGATTTGATTTTCAATCACAACGGTCGTGTCAGCGCCGAGAACAATCGCGTCGTTGTATTTGGCAGCAACCGCCGCTGCTTTTTCGCGAGCTAAACGCTGCACGTAATCTTCCGGCGATTCGCCCGGATTTTCGCTTTCGTCAATATCGGCGACGTCTTTGACGAAATTCCAGCCGACCGAAGTTAGAATTTCAGCGCGGCGCGGGCTGCCCGAAGCGAGAATTAACTGCGGCAGTTTTAACATTGCAGATTTATCATTTATCATTCATCTATTGTTCAATAATAAATATTCAACTTTCAATCGCGAATGTTAAATCTTTAATATTGAATCTTGGATTTTCAATAGTGAATGCTAAAAGTTTATGCAGGAACTTTTTCGCGCTTTGCCCGCGCTGCTCAAAGAATTTGACGACAACGAAGATGTGCGCGAAGCGGTCGTTTTCGCCGCGTGGCGCAAAATCGCCGGCGACGCTTTGCGCGAACGCGCCGTTCCGTACCGGCTTTTCAAAAAGCATCTGATTATCGCCGTGATGAGCGACACGTGGAAAAAACATCTCGAACATCTTTCCGGGCAAATGATTTTCAAAATTAATTCGGCGCTCAGCGCGGCGGTCGTCACATTTATCGAGTTTCGCGTGGACGAAGAAGCGGTTTACGCAGATCGCGCGAAACACGGCGGCGCGGGCAATTCGCAGAGCAAAAAAGAGCCGGACGATCCGCTCGCGAACATTACGCCGAAAATGCGTCATTCGGCGGACGCGATCAAAGATGAAAATCTGCGATATCAATTTCTGCTCGCCGCCGGAAGCTGTCTCGAACGCAAGAAGAGAATTAAAAATAGTGATAAATAGCCGGACGAACAAATAAGCCGCGCTTTTTCGCAACGGATTAACCGTTTCACTGCACTATTTAATGGTTATTTTCAGTGATTAACTTTTTTTAAGAATATGGATGTCAGACAAGTCGCCAAACTGGCGCATCTCGAAATTACCGACGAGGAAATCGCGATTTACACGCCGCAAATGGCGGAAATCGTCGCTTACGTCGAACAATTAAACGAACTCGACACTTCGGCGGTGGAAATCTCCGTCGGCGGTCTAACGGCGGAAGGCGCGGCGACCGAAACGGCTGGCGAAGACGTTCCGCACGA
>SXVE01000062.1 GCA_005790265.1 Acidobacteriota bacterium
GTCCGACGTGGGCTGGCGCACGCAATTTCGATAAGATTTTTCTGCTCGGAACGCCGAACGAAGGCTCGGTGCAGGCGCTCGATTCGCTGCTCAACGGATTTTCACTGCTCGGCGGCGGCTTAAATCTTCCGTTTGTGCAAAATCTTTCGCGTTTCGATATTTTTACGATTCCCGCTATTTTTCAGCTTCTGCCGCACGAAGATACTTTTTCGGCGTACGATGAAAATCTCAAACCGCTCAAAATTGATATTTACGATCCGCTGGTTTGGGATAAATACGACTGGAGCATCTGGAAAGACGCCGATTTTGTCAAAAAATTCAACGCGGTCGAACAGCGCGACGCGCGTGCCTATTTCAACGTCGCTCTCGCGCGCGCCAAACGTTTTCAATCCGCTCTCGACGCGAACACGACGACGAAACCGCCGGTTTCCTTTTACGTTATGGGCGCTGACTGCAAAGAAACGCAAAACGCGGTTGTGCTTTTGCGAAACGCCAAGAAAAATCGTTGGGAAACGCAGTTTAAAGCGAGCGCTTTTGAACGTGCGGACGGCGCGAAAGTTTCGTCCGACGAACTGAAAAAAATAATCTACGCGCAGGGCGACGGCGTTGTGACGAAAAGCTCGCTGAAAATGGAAACGTCGAAAAAGACGCCGATGCTTCCGATTGTTTCGGAATTGTTTCAATGCGAAACGCACAACAAACTGGCGACCAATCCGGAGATTCAAGATCGGCTGTTTTCTCTGTTAAACAGCGGCGGCGGCACAACTGCGGCAAAATAAACTATTAAAAAATAATACGAACACGGAAAAAAAAGGCGTGGTTTGATTAGCAAACCGCGCCTTTTTTGACGAACGCAAACGGGAACTTTCGCATAAATGTCGTTTTGGGGTTAAAATTAAGTAAAATTTGAAATCGAAACCGCAGTTTGCGCGCTCAGAGTTCCGGTTATAGTTATTTCAACACAGGTTTGCCAGAAAAATTGCGCGCTGATGTTTACGCCGGAAAGTTCGATTACGGTAAAAACTATGATAAAAAGTTTGCTTGACGCGGACGAGAATCCGCCGCCGGGAACGCAGGTAATAATTGAGGACACAGCAATTAACGCCGCGACCGGCGAAAAAATTACCGATCCGGCACTGCTTGCGCAATTAGCGGATTCTAATGATTTACTGGAAATTCCGCAGCTCGGCAAAGAACCGGAAAACGCTTCGCAAATTTTCAACGCGGCATCAGAAGCGGAAAAACCGCCGGTCGAAGCCAATCCGTTCGTCGAAACTTTCACCGCGCCGACAAATGCAGAATCAAATGTAAATTCTGCCGAAGCGCCGCTGTTTCAAACCGCCGATTTAAGTCAGAGCACGAGTTTTCAGCCGGAAACGACCGCCGAAACGATTCGCAAAAGCGGTTTGGCTTACGCGGCGGCGGTTACTTTGACGGCTTCGATAGTTTTTTTGCTGATTATCGGCTGGCTGGTTGATTTGCTGCTCGGAAGTTCGCCGTGGGGAATCGTCGTCGGCATTGTTTTAGGCTCGATAATCGGCTTTCTCCAATTTTTTCGTCTTACGTCACAGATTTTGAAAGATAAGGACTAATTTGAGAAAAGTTGCACAAAATCAGATTTTCTCTTTGAAATTTAATGATTTCCCTTGTAAAATCATAGTTTCGCCATGAGCGAAAATTCCGAACAGGTCACAGCAGAGCAGAGTCAAACCATTCAGCAGCTTTCGCACGCACGAATTTTACTGCTGATGGCAACAGTTGTAATTGCGGCTTTTGCGTTTGGTTACATTCTTGTCTCAGCAAATTTCGGCATCGGAATTTTGATCGGCGGAGTTTTATCTTTTATCAATTATTTTTGGTTAAAGCGCTCGCTCAAAAATATTTTCGGCGCTGCCGCCGCCGGTGAAAAGCCGCGTTTTATGGCAGTCGGTTATTTTTTGCGGTATCTGATTCTCGGCGCAGTTTTAGTCATCGTTCATTTAACAAAAACCGTTCCGATTGTCGCCGTCTTGTTGGGTTTAGCGAGTTTTGCGCTGGCGATTATTATTGAAGCTTTTATTCGTTTATTTTCGAGTTTTTTTATTAAAAAGGAAATTTAAGAATGTTTTTATTTGCAGAAGGCGGTCATCACACGCCGCTGGTTGTTGATTTTATCAATCATTATTTGGGCGAGCCGGTTCATCATTTTCAGATGACTTACACAAAGCCGTTTTGGGATAAATATGTTTTTTCTCATTTCGGAACCGACGCTGCAAAGGTATTCGGTGAATACACGCCGGAAACCGCGATTCCGTGGTACACGGTGATGTTTGTCATCGCGTGTATTTTAACGGTGATCGTCGTTTCGATTTTGAAGGGCAAACTATCGAGCGAAGATCCGCAGAGCGGACAGCTCACGCTCGAAGCCGGATTTTTGGCGCTCAAAGATATGGTTGTCAACGTCGTCGGCGAACACGCTTTTCGCTATTTTCCGGTGATCGCGACGTTTGCGGTGTTGATTCTAATTTCCAATTTGATGGGCTTGTTTCCGCTGTTTATGTCGCCGACGGCGCACGTCAGCGTGACGGTCGCGCTCGGAATTACGTCGTTTATTTATTATAACTACGTCGGCATTCGCGAAAACGGTCTGGTCAATCATTTGGCGCATTTAACCGGTCCGCGTCTGCCGCTGATTCTGGCATTAGTTATCACGCCGCTGATTTTTGCTATCGAATTGTTTAGTAATATGATTCGCCCGCTGACGCTCGGCATCCGGCTTTTCGCTAATATGTTCGCCGACGAACAGGTCGCGCTGATCGTTTCCGGTCTCGCCGCGCCGTATTCGCAGTATCTTTTGCCGGTAATTTTATTGCCGCTCGCGGTTTTCGTCGCCGTCGTGCAGGCGTTCGTTTTCACTTTGCTGTCAACGATTTACCTGAGCGAAGTTTCGCACGCGCCGCACGATCACGCGCACGGTGACGAGCATCACGGCGATCATCACGCGGAAAACCGAGCAACGACGGAAGCCGCGATGAGCGCGCCCGCGTAGAAATTCGAGATTTAAGATTCAGAATTTAAGGTTAGAATTTGAACTGTCTAATTCTTAGATCGTAAAAAGTTTTTTGAAGGTTTTAAGCCGAGAAAGTTTGTTTGAAAATCTGCTGTTTATATCGAACATGCCCGCACGCGTCAGGAGCCTCGACTCCGAAGAGAGTAGAAATCGAGCGCATACCGGAAGCGAGGCGAAATAATACCCCGAGGCAGATTGAAAAATCATTTTTGAAAGCTGAAAAATCTTTGCAATTAGTCAAATTAAAAAATAAAATTCAGGAGATTTTAAGATAATGAAAAATTTAAAAATGATTTTCTTCTCGGTTTTGGCATTAGCTTTAATGTCAATTCCGGCAATGGCACAAGCAGGCGCAGCAGGCGCGGCTGACAACCAGTTTACGGTTGACGGTTACAAAGCTTTGGCTGCCGGACTCGGTTTCGGTTTGGCTGCCGGTTTGGGCGCCATCGGACAATCGCGTATCGGCGCTTCGGCAGTTGAAGGCGCGGCGCGCAATCCGGGCGCTGCCGGAACAGTTCAAACGATGATGATTATCGGTTTGGCGCTGATCGAGTCGCTCGTTCTGCTGGCACTCGTGATCGTCTTCGCGAAATTATAATCGTAGCGAAACAACAAAAAAGGGGCGAGCGAATTTACGCATAAATTCGCTCGCCCCTTTTTTATTTGTCTCGCTTAAACCGCTTGTGTTACAACTATTGAGAACCGTTTAGAATCATAAACTGCAACTAAATTTAACAGCAGAGCGTTTAATAACAGTAATGATTGATCAACACACCGGACAAATTTTAGCCAACAAATATCGCATAGATTCGTTCTTGCAGGAAAGCGGTCTGGGAAACGTTTACCGCGCGACGCACGTTTCGATGGACAAGCCCGTCACCGTCAAAATCCTTTCGCCCGCGCTTGCCGTTGATGAAAATATCGTCAAACGTTTTTCCGCCGAAGCGCGCGCCGTTTCGCATCTTTCGCACCCGAATATTCTCAACGTCACGGATTTCGGCTCGGACAAAGGAAACACGGTTTACACGGTTTTTGAAGGCGCGGACGGCGGAACGCTCGAAGACGCGATTCGAGCGGAAAATCGGTTTTCCGCCGAGCGCGCCGTTAATATCGCGCGCCAAATTGCTTCGGCTCTATCCGCCGCGCACAGTGCGGGATTAAATCATCTGCATTTGAGCAGCGCAAATATTCTGCTGACGAGAACGGCGAACAACGCCGAAATGGTTAAACTTTCCGGTTTCGGCGCGGCTGACTTTGAAGAAGCCGCAGTCAGAGAGCAAAACGCCGTTCGCCGCGCTGAATATCTTTCGCCCGAACAATGCGCCGACGCCGATGACTTGGATCATCGTTCGGACGTTTACAGTCTGGGCGTGATTTTTTATGAAATGCTGGCGGGCGAAGTGCCGTTTTCCGGCGCGAAAGCGACGGACGTGATGCTGAAACACGTTCAGGAACCGCCGCCGCCGCTGTCGGCATTCCGGCAGGATTTGCCGCCCGACATCGAACCGATAGTTTTGCGCGCGCTCGCCAAAAATCGCGAAATGCGTTATCAAACGGCTGACGAATTTGCCTCAGCGCTGGCGCAGCTTTCAAGAAATTATATCGAACAGGAAACGATAGTTGTGCCGCACAAAGCGCTGGCGGCGGCTGAAGCGGAAGCGCCGAATAATCTCTGGAAAACGGCATTCGTCGTGTTAGCCGGAATTTCGCTTTTGGCAATCGCTTTGATTTACGCGACTTCGGTCAAACAAACCGACCCGGCGACGGCTCTGCAAACCGATGCCAACGGTCGTCCCGTTCAGCCGATTAATCCGGCAACCGGAATGGACGAGCAGGCTTTGTCGAATTTGGCAGCAATGCAGGGCGCGGAAATGATTTCTAATGCCAACAGTATGGCGATTCCGCCCGGCACGATTCCGGGCGGCGATGGTTATAACGCGTGGGGCGGCAGTGGACCGCCGCCGGGCGCGCCGCCGATGACATACCCGCCGGGCGGACAGGTAATTACGATTGATCCGAATAATCCGAGCCAGTTTATTCCGCAGGACGGCAACATAATTCTTGTTCCGCTTCCGGCAAATACGGCGGTTAACGCCAATGTTCAGCCGACGCCGAAAGGGAAAGCGACGCCAACAGCTCCGGCAGCAAACGCCCAGACGCCGCCGCCGGCAACGACCGAAACGCAAAAACCCGCGCCGACGCCGGACGCCAAACCGACTCCGGCAAAACCGGCGAATACGCCCGCCGCCAAACCGACCGAACAAAAAGCCGCGCCGCCCGCCGCCGAAAAACGCTCGCCGAGCGGAAAAGAACAGGAAACTTTATAATTGAAACAATCAAGCTAAAAGAGAAGGCAGCGATTAACTGAGAATTAATCGCTGCCTTTTTTATTACCTCAAAAACTTCAACGCGGCTTTAACGCGGAACTTCGACTGTTTTCAGAATGTCGGCGATCACGGCGTCGGTTGTCGCGCCGTCGAGTTCGGCTTCGGCGCGCAGGGCGAGACGATGACGCAAAACCGGAAGCGCGACATCGCGCACGTCATCGGGTGTCGAAAATTCGCGCCCGCGAATCGCCGCCAATGCTTTTGAACACAGCAAAAGCGCGACCGACGCGCGCGGACTCGCGCCGTAAAGGATGGCGGAATGCTGCCGCGTTTTATGCACGATTTCGACGATATATTTCTGCACGCCCGCTTCGGTTTTCATTTGTTTGATTTCGTTGCGGCATTTGAAAATCAAATCTTTTTCCGGCAGGTGAGCGATTTCGATTTGTTCGAGATGCCGCGAATTGAAGCCCGCGTCCCAACGGGCGACGATTTCCGTTTCGGCTTCGATGGGCGGATAATCAATCAGAATTTTGAGCAAAAATCGGTCGAGCTGCGCTTCCGGCAGCGGGTAAGTTCCTTCGTATTCAATCGGATTTTCCGTTGCTAAAACCGTAAAAACCGGCGACAGTCGGTAACGCTTGCCGTCAATCGTCGCTTGTCTTTCCTCCATCGCTTCGAGCAGCGCCGACTGCGTTTTCGGCGGCGTGCGGTTGATTTCGTCGGCGAGCAGAATGTCGGTGAAAATCGGACCCGGACGCAGCGAGAATTCCGAATTTTGCACGTTGAAAACATTGGTTCCGGTAATATCGGACGGCATCAAATCGGGCGTAAACTGTATGCGCGAAAATCTGGCGCCGATGATTCGCGCAATTGTTTTGACCGTCAAGGTTTTCGCCGTTCCGGGAACTCCTTCGAGCAGCGCGTGTCCTTCGGCGAGAACGGCGACGAGAATTTGTTCGATCACGTTGTCTTGTCCGACGATGATTTTGCGCAGTTCGTTTTGAATATGCGCGACGGTTGAAGGCGTGTAATTCAGCATAGATAATTAAAATTTCAAGCGAATAAAACTAAATTGAATATTTGTAAACTCTTTAGAAAATTAAGATACGAAGTCATAAATCGTCTTTAAGGCGAGCAGAAAAACCGTCGCCAGAAATATTCTTTTGAGCCACACATCGTTTAATTTCGTCACGGTTTTTGCGCCGATGTAAGCGGCGATAAACATCGTCACGGCTAAAATAAAACCTAATTTATAATCAACCAAACCTTGCCGCATAAAAATAACGGCGGCGATTAATGACGAAAAAACGTTGATAAATTTGGTCGAAGCGACGGCTTCGGTAAAAGTCATTCCGAAAAAAGCGACGTAAACCGTCGTTAAAATCGTGACGTATCCGCCACTGTAAAGTCCGCCGTAAATTCCGAGCAGAAACGTTAAAACGTAAACGAGAACGGTCGCATTCGCGGAAACGACTGTCTCGGCGGCAATTCCGGCGTCGCGTTTGAAAAGCGTGAAAATGGCGACCGTAATCATCGCAATCGAAACGATTAATTTGATGCTCTGCCCGGTAATCAATCCGACGAGCAGCGCGCCGATGGCGGAACTGACCAGGGTAATAACGACGAGCGGCGAAAGTTTGCGGTAATCGAGAACGCCTTGCCGCATAAAGGGAATCGTCGCGCCGATGTTCATAAAAGTCAGCCCGAACATA
>SXVE01000494.1 GCA_005790265.1 Acidobacteriota bacterium
ACGACAAAAACGAAAGACATCGTCGGCGGTTTGCCGCGCGTCGTTGAACTTTTTGAAGCTCGTCGTCCGGGCGAAACGGCAGTGATGTCGGAAATTGACGGCGTCGTTAAATTCGGTCCGATTTCAAAAGGTAAGCGCAAACTTATCATCACGGGCGAAGACAACGGCGAGCGCGAATACGATATTCCGCGCGGAACGCACATCAACGTGCAGGAAGGCGATCACGTTACCGCCGGCGAAGCATTGATGGACGGACCGCTCAATCCGCACGATATTCTGCGCGTTTTGGGAACCGAAGCGTTGCAGCAGTATATCGTCAACGAGATTCAGGAAGTTTATCGTTTGCAGGGCGTTAACATCAATGACAAGCACATCGAAGTGATCGTTCGTCAAATGCTTCGCTGGGTCAAAATCAAAGATGTCGGCGACACAGAATTCCTGCTCGAAGAACAGGTTGACCGTTTTCGTTACGAAGACGAAAACCGCCGCGTCCAAGACGAAGGCGGACAGCCTTCGAGCGCCGAACCGCTGCTTTTGGGAATCACGAAAGCGTCGCTTTCCACCGATTCGTTCATTTCAGCGGCTTCGTTCCAGGAAACAACGCGCGTTTTGACCGAAGCGGCGATTTCCGGTCGCATTGATTATCTGCGCGGCTTGAAAGAAAACGTCATTATGGGTCGTCTGATTCCGGCGGGAACCGGTATGAAATATTACCGCAACGTCAAAATCGCGGACGATGCTACCGTCAATCGCAAAGAAGAGGACGAATTCGATGAACTCGCCGACATTCGCGGCGGCATTGATATTCCGATGCTGGCGGACATTCCGGGCGTCGGAGTTGACGATTCCGCAACGGACGAAGGTTACGACGAAGCCGAAGAAACGCTCGACGACATCAGTCTGGAAACAGAAGAAGTCTTTGACGATTCAGCGGATTTGGTAATTGACGAAGTGGAAGACGATTTTTAATAATCGTTGAATCATAAACAAAAAAAGAGGCGGACGTTAAATTTAACGTCCGCCTCTTTTTTTATTTCGAGTTGATGTTATTTACCAAATCTGACAGTAAGTTTCTCTGACCATCGGTTGATTTTGTTTACAGCCGAACGCTTTGGCGAACTGCGGCATATTGGAAAGCGGACCATTAACGCGCCAGCGCGGAAGCGAGTGCGTGTTGCTTTTGACTTGCTGACGCTCGGCTTCGGGCGTGTATTTTCCAGCCCAAACCTGCGCCCAGCCGAGGAAAAATCTTTGTTCGGGCGTGAAACCGTCAATGTTCGCCGGACGCGGTTTGCCTTCAAGCGATTTCATATACGCGTCGTAAGCGACGGTCAAACCGGCGAAATCGCCGATGTTTTCGCCCAAAGTTAATTTTCCGTCAATAAAAAGTCCGGGCTGCACTTCGTATTCGCCGAATTGTTTGACAACGCACGCGGCGCGCTCTTCAAATTTGGCGCGATCTTCAGACGTCCACCACATTTTTAAATTGCCGTCAGCGTCGAAACGACTGCCCGAATCGTCGAATCCGTGCGAGATTTCGTGCCCGATCACTCCGCCGATTGCGCCGTAATTGATCGCATCATCAGCTTCCGAATTAAAAAACGGCGGCTGCAAAATTCCGGCGGGAAATGTAATGTCGTTGTTCACGCCCGAATACGAAGCGTTGACGGTCGGCGGCGAAAAGCCCCAGCGCGAGCGGTCAACCGGATTGTTAATGTCCAAAAGATTGCGTTTGATTTGAAACTCGCCCGCCCGCAAAACATTTCCGGTATAAGATGCGCGATCAATCGTCAAACCTTTGTAGCCGCGCAGTTTTTCGGCGGAACCGATTTTGCGTTTGAACGTCGAAAGTTTTCTTTGCGCCTGTTCTTTGGTCGCCGCGCTCATCCATTCGAGATTGCTGACGCGATCTTTCATCGCGACGAGCAAATTATCAATGAGTTCGTTCATTCGCGTTCTGGCTTCCGGTTTAAACGCGATTTTAATATATTCCTGTCCGAGCGCTTCGCCGAGCGTGCGGTCGGTCGCTTCGACGCAGGTTTTCCAACGCGGCTGGCGCTCTTTTGCGCCGCTCAAATATCTGCCGTAAAAATTGAAATTTTCGTCGGCGAAAGATTTGGAAAGCGTCGGCGCGGCGGAATTGACCGTCATCCAGCGCAGATAAGTTTTCCAGTTTTCGAGCGGAATCTCTTTGAGCATCGCATTAACTTCTTTGAAAAAAGTCGGCTGGCTGAAATTGAGTTCGGTTGTCGCCGGAAATCCGCGCGTTTTCATATATTCGGCAAGCGAAAAATTCGGAATGTTTTCCTGCGCCGCCGCCAAACTCATTTTATTGTAACGATTATCGGGATTGCGCAGCGCAACCGGATCGAGCGACGCATTTGCGAGACGCATCTGAATATCCAAAACGGTTTTCGCGTTTGCCGCCGCTTGTTCGGGCTTATCGCCGAGCAATTTAAACATATTCGTCATATACTCGACGAATTTTTGCCGCGTTTCGACCGATTTGGCGTCGCTGTCCGTGTAATAATTGCGATTCGGCAAATTCAAACCGCCCTGACCGGCGTTAACGATTACCATTGACGAATTTTTCAAGTCCGCGCCGCCGCCGTAACTAAAAACCGCCGGCAAACCGGCGTTGTGCATCACCGCAATCTGCCGCTGCAAATCTTCGACGGTTTTGACTTTATCAATTTGTTTGAAATAAGTTTTGAGCGGTTTCGCGCCCGCTTTTTCAATCGCCGCTTCGTCCATGCAGGACGCGTAAAAATCGCCGATCAACTGCGAATCGGTTCCGGCGGCGGCTTTTGATTTTGCGGCGTTTTCTAAAACCTGACGAAGAATCGTTGTGTTGTTGTCGCCCAAAATATTAAAAGTTCCCCATCGCGATTCAGACGCCGGAATCGGTGTTTCTTTCAGCCAAGTTCCATTCGCATACTGAAAAAAATCGGTGCAGGCTTCGACCGATGTGTCCATTCGTTTCGTGTCGAATCCTTTGTTTTGCGCTAAGCTCGTCGCGGAAATTGACGCGATAGCCGCCAAAACCGCCGTAAAAATAAATCTCGATTTAGACATTTTTCCTCCTAAGAATTAATTGTTTGAGTTTTTGATTTTGTAAAATTTTAGATTATTTCGCCGTCGTTTAGAACCGAATAATGACGAAACGCGTTTTATCAGCGATTAAAAGGTAAAACGAAAGATAAAACAAAAGACAAAACTTAAATGACGGGAACGAATTTTTCGCTGATTTTTTGATGTAATTCTCGCGCCAGAATTTTTCGATCCGCGTTGTGAATCGGTTCATCGCCGAAATTGATGACCGCCGTATATTCTTTTAATTGAAACAAGTACCACAAATGCTCGCCGAAACTTTTTTCGTCCCACCAGCAAACCGATTCGACGGCGGTCGGCTCGCCCGTCGGCGTTCTGTAGGAAATCGCCGCGTAGGAAACCGGCAAGTTGATTTGCGCCGCAAATTCGAGAAACGACGAATTAAACGGCAGCACTTTTTCGCCGATGGTGCTCGTTCCTTCGGGAAAAACGATGACGCCTTCGCCGTTGTTCAGACGCTCGATAATTTTTGCTCCGGCGCGCGGAATATCGCGGCGATTCTGCCGGTTGATAAAAATTGCTCCCATATCGCGAACGATTTTGCCCGCCAGAAACCAGCTTTCGATTTCGCCTTTCGCGACGAAAACTCCTTTCAAAACGGCGCGCAAAGCCGGAACATCCGTATAACTCAAGTGATTGGAAACAAGAAAAAAAGGCGCTTGCGGAACTCGTCCGATCACTTCGATTTTCATTCGCGAGATTACGACGAAACTTTTCGCCCACGCTTCAAAAATAGTTTGTCGCCAGAAAATCTTGTTCGGAATAAAGAAATCGGCGACAAACCAGAATGAGTAAAGTCCGAATGTCGCAACGAAAAACAAAAAATAACGGACGACGGCGCGAATATTTCTCATAAATGGAACGTTTGCCAAATCTGCACGATGCAAAAAATATTGCGCGATTTGGAATGATTTCGGTTGAACGATTTAATCTTCTTTTTCGATTTTTTTGAAATTGTAACGCAGTAAAACGCGCATCGGCAAGGCTTTGCCGTTTTTCGTCGCCGGTCGCCAGTTCATCTTTCTAATCGTTTCCGTCACGGATTCGTCGAGTCCGAAACCAGCCCAGCGCACAATTTCAGTGCGGGAAACCGCCCCGGTTTCATCCAAATCAACGGCAATATCAATCGTTGCGGCAACGTCGTAAATGTAAGCGATTCTGGTATATTCCGGTTTTATGCGGCGGTACGGCAGCGGCGCGCGAAAATTTTCCGCTTCCGCAGAATTTTCCGCCGGAATCTCCGCAATCTTGACCGGCGATTGATTATTCACCTCGCTCAAACGAGCTTTTAGAACGCCGTCAAAAAGCCCGGCGCTCAAATTCAAGATTGCCTCAAACCGCATTCGTTCGGCTTTTACCGGCGTCTCAGCTTCGTAAATTTCCGGTTTCCAAATTAACAAACGCCCGGTTCGCGTGCTGACGACAAAAACGAAAGCCGACGCTTCATAATATTCTTTTCGGTCGAACGAACTGCGGCGCTGATCTACCAACTTCAACAGCAAAAAAAAATCGCAGCCGATTGCCGCGCCGATGTTTTTCGCTTCGTTTGTCGTTAAATTAAAAGGATTTGCGGTTGACGCCGAACGAAATGCGGTTTCGCTCAATGATTCGTCCAGAACGTTGAAATTTCTGCCGAGATTTTTGCGCAGTTCGTCAGCATATTTTTCGCTCGTCACCGTTTTTTCGGGCACGATCACGGCGATTTTCTGGGCTTCCGCGCCAATCTGAAAAATACCGATTAAAAACAAAGAAACAAAGGCGCGCGCTGGTAAATCGGCACTGAAACTCAATGTCTTAAAGCAGCAAAAAATGACTTGGCGCCATCGCATCGCAAAATTATTTTCCGTGATAGATTCTGGCGATTTCATTTTTCAATTCCGGCGGAAAACAAACTCTGTGCATTTGGTATTCTTTTTGCAAACCGCGCACCGCCGCGCTGATTTCTGAAATTTCCCGAATTTCAGGACGCGAAAATCCGTCTTCGACGTAGATCAAAATTTTCGGATCGCTCGATTCTTTCGTGTAAAAATAATACGGCACATCGCCCGCTTTGTCTTCGATAAAATAATATTCGGGGTCAAAGCCGGCGTTTTGCACGATTTCCCGCGCATCGCCGAGAAAATTTCGCCGTTCGAGTTCCGGCATATCCAAATCAAACGCTTTAAAAAATTTACGATTCAGGAAACGCCGCGCTAAATCTGATAAAGTCGTGTCCGCGCATTTTTCCCATTGTTTGATATGAAAAAACACGTCGGAATCATCGAGTTCGAGATGTTCAGCGAGCGAAAGTTTTTCCGTTTTGAGTATTTTCTCAAACGGAGTTCCGGCAGCGAACCAGACTTTTTCGCCGTTTGCCACGAGAAATAGAGCGCGGCGAAACAGCGAGCGCAAAACATTTTCGGCGGAACGCAGCGTGCGGTGAAAATAAACTTGCCGAAACATATAATAACGCGCCTGTAAATAATCTTCGACCGCAAAAATTCCGCGCGCGGAAACGTAAATTCGGTCGGTTTCCTCGTCAATTTCGAGCGATTTGATAATCCACTCCAAATCATAAATACCGTATTTCGCGCCGGTCATTAAGCTGTCGCGCAGCAGATAATCCATTCGGTCAACGTCGAGCTGCGAAGAAACGAGCTGCGCCAGCGCGCGCGGCTGGAACGTTCCGGCGATAATCGCGGCGACGTTTTCCGGCAGATCCGGCGAAAACTCGCGCAGCATTCGCCCGACTTCCGTGTGCTCGCTCAAAACCGCTTCGACGGTAAAGTTTTCGTGATGAAAATCGAGAATCGTTTCGAGAACATGAGAAAAAGCGCCGTGACCGATGTCGTGTAGCAGCGCCGCGCATTGCACTGCCGTTTTCGCCTGCGGCGCGATTTGATAATTCAAATTGAGTTTCGCTAAAATCCGCGTCGCCAAATGAAGCGCGCCGAGCGAATGCGTAAACCGCGAATGCTCTGCCGATTGGTAAGCAAAATGCGCCAACCCAAGCTGCCGAATCCGCCGCAAACGCTGAAATTCCGCCGTATCAATCAACCGAACAAGCAAATCTCCCGCTGAATCTTCGATTTTAAGCCGGATAATATTGTGAACCGAATCTCGATATATTTTTTCCGTCAATTGAGTTTCCTGAAAATCTAATTTTGCCTATCATTTCGGACTGTCTAGATAATCGCATACTCGAACTTCTTCGTAAAAATCGCTTAATAAAATGTTGAGTCTATAATTTATTGGAAAAAATCCAGATTATTGGAAATTGCTCACGCAAATTTCTATTCTAGCCAGTAATTATTAATTACCTTTAATGCGGTAAGCTCAAGTGCTACAACTGTTTAATTAACAAAACCATATTAAATGCATTATGGCTTTCAAATTGCATGTTACTTAAACAAATCGTCCTTTTCAGGATGTTTATCTTCGCAGGAAAATTTTATAGGAGCGAAAAATGAGAAGAAAATTAAATTTTATTTCATCAATGTTAGTGCTTGTCCTCTGTTTTGCAATGGCGACGTTTGCACAAGAAACATCAGGTGAGATTCAAGGGACAATAAAGGATCAAACTGGTGCAGTTGTTCCCAATGTTTCTATTACCATTAAAGGTATTGACGTTGGTTTTAATCGCACAGTCAACAGTGATTCGGAAGGATACTATCGTGCGCGGCAAATTCCGCCGGGCATTTATACGGTTACCGCTGCGGCAACGAGTGGCTTTTCCGAACAAGAAAAAACAAATGTCCAAGTTGTATTAGGTCAAGCTGTCAACATTGATTTTGAACTTGGTACCCAAGCAAATGTCTCAGTTGATGTTAGTGCAGATGGCGGGGCGACAATTGACCCTACTGATTCAAAAACGCAGGAAAGCATCACTACTAGAGAAATTGAATCGTTACCGAAAGGAACCTCGTTCTCAAGCCTTTTGAGAACTACAACTGCTGTTCGTGCAGAACCAGCCTCAGGACAGTTCCAAATTAACGGTGGTTCCGGTTCTGAAAACAGCTTTATCGTTGATGGTCAGGAAGTTTCCAATTTTAGAACAGGTGTTCTTAATGGAAATAATGATATTCCTTTCCAATCAGTTCAGGAAGTTCAAGTTAAGTCTGCTGGTTTCGAAGCAGAATATGGCGGCGCAACTGGTGGTGTAGTTAACGTTGCTACAAAATCCGGTACAAATGATTTTCGTGGCGAATTCGGAATGAACTTCTCTACGCAAAAATTAAATGCCGGACCCCGTCCGATTTTAAACCGAACGCAGGTTGCTGCGACCATTCTTACGAATCGTCAATATATTGAATATCTTGATCCAGAAAGAGACAGCGGAACAGATGTTTTTCCAGTTGCCTCGATCGGAGGACCGGTTATCAAAGACAAAGTTTGGTTCTATGGCATCTATGCGCCGCGTATATTCAACACACGGAGAACCACCCAATACTTTAATACAGGTCTTCCCGCCGGCGTCGGAGTTCAGACAGCAGCTAACGTAGCAAACCCGCGACGGCTCAGTACGACAGAAACATATACTAGCAAACAAACTAATGAGTATGCTTTTATCAAATTAGATGCTTCGCCTACAAACAATTTCAGAATATCTACCAGTTTTAACTGGAACCCGATTATTGTAGACGGTGTTATTCCCGCCAACGCAATCTCTATCGGCGGTGCACCGCCCGCAGGAGATTTTGGTGGAAATATTGGTGTTCAGAGAGGAGCACAATTGACCGATCTTCAGGGCGGAAGACAAAACTCAAATAATTTTAGAATCGAAGGAGTTTACACGCCCAACAGCGAATTGGTTACCACTCTGCGCTATACAAGAGGCTTTTTGAACGAGAGAGCAGCTGCTTATAATGTTCCGAGAGCTACGCGCTTTATTTGCGCTGATTTATTTGCTAATGCTGCTTTGTCTGCATGTCCAAATGTTGGGTTTCAAAATATAAACAACAATACTCAAATTAATAAAGACGTATCAATTAGAAATACAGTTGATGCGGATGTTAGTTATTTGCTTAGTGACTTCGGTGGACGCCATGAATTCAAAGGCGGCTATCAATTCAACAAAATTTCGAATGATGTTGATAGAGGCTACAAAGATCAAGGCATTGTTCAGCTATATTATGGTTACACAATCAATGATCTCGGTCCGCCGATTCCGTTAACAGAAAATCCTAATGCTATTGGTGCTGGTATTTTGCAAAGGGTTCAAACCATTGGTCAAGCTTCAAACAAAAATCAAGCTGTTTACATTCAAGATAAATGGCAACCGTTTAACCGTTTGACATTAAATCTTGGAGTTCGCGCGGAACAGGAAAATTTGCCTGCTTTCAATGGACAGGTGACAAATTTGGAGTTTAGCTTTAGAGACAAACTCGCTCCGCGCGTTGGTGTTGCGTACGATTTAACAGGTGACGGTAAAACCAGACTCTCTGCGTTTTATGGTCAATTTTATGATCGTTTGAAATTTGAATTGCCGCGCGGTTCGTTCGGCGGCGATTTTTTCAGACTTGATTTCTTTGAAATTTTGCCGGGCGCTCCGAGATACGATCAACAGACTCTGTCAAGAATTCTCGGAAACTATAGTGATCCTATTGGCGGCGGTTGTAATATTAACACTGCTGTTACCGGCGGAACGTCGAGATGCCAACTTGACTATCGTGTGCCATCGAATTTACCTCCAGGAACTCGTTTGGATCCAAATGCGCCGTTACAGCCTGGAGCAGTTGACCCAAATCTGAAACCATTCCGTCAGAGCGAATTTACGGTTGAAGTTCAACGTGAGGTGATGGCGAACTCTGTCTTCAAAGCGCGCTACTTATATCGCAATGTTGACAGTGCGGTTGAAGATGCGGGCTTCAAACTTCCACCGGACTACATCAGCGAGGTTTACATTATTGCTAATCCGTGCGAAGGACTTCATCTTCAACGAAACACGGAACTCGGATTTTCAAAGTGTGCTAAACCGCAAC
>SXVE01000495.1 GCA_005790265.1 Acidobacteriota bacterium
AGAAAAAGATTTGATAGACCAATTTTTCAAAAGCGTCGAGATTGTTGAAATAAACAAAGAAATTGCCGATCAAGCGATTATCTATCGCAAAAATAAATCCAAAAAGATAAAACTTCCCGATGCAATCATCCTCGCTTCCGCTAAATATATTAACGCCGATTTACTAACCGATGACTGGGATGATTTTCAAAATATAGATTCAACCGTTAGTGTCAAAGATGTTGACGATTTGAAAATCTAACGCAAAAATCATTTTGGATTTGATAGACGCTTACATCAGATTAATCAACCGTAAATTTCGTGAAAGGAATTTTGTTTTCGACGGCATTAACGACGAAGTTGTTTTTGCCGCCGTTGATGATCCACGTTTCGATGTTTTCCGTTTGGCAGATCATTGCCGCTTCTAATTTTGAATTCATTCCGCCGGTTCCTAAGCCGGAATCGCGTTCTTCGACAAGGTTTTTGGCTTCTGTGATGTTTTTGATTGCGGGAATCAATTTAGCGTCAGTGTGCAAGTGCGGATTTTTGTCGAAAACGCCGTCAATGTCGCTGGCGAGAACGAGCAGATCGGCTTTGATTAAAACGGCGACGAGCGCGGAAAGTTTGTCGTTGTCGCCTAAAATGATTTCTTCGACGGCGGTCGTGTCGTTTTCGTTGATAATCGGAATGTATGAATATTTGATGAGTTCGTTGAGCGTGTTGAGCGTGTTCGTGCGCGAAGTTTCGTTTTCAAAATCGCGGTAAGTCATCAAACACTGCGCGGCGCGAATGCCGAAATCGGTGAAAATTTCGTTGTAAATCCGCATCAAAAGCGGTTGTCCGATTGCCGAAAGCGCTTGTTTCGATTCGATAATTCTGCCTTCGTCAATAAAATTAATTCGCTGGCGAGCGGCGGCAATCGCGCCGCTTGAGACGAGAATAATGTCAAATTCGTCGCGCAGTTCGAGAATTTGTCTGCCAATATCTTCGACTTTGCCGCGCGAAATTAATTTCGTGCCGTTGGTCAAAGTTGACGTGCCGATTTTTAGAACGAGTTTTTTTTTCATAAGAAAATTAGCCACAGAGAACACAGAGAACACTGAGGATTTTTGAAATAAACATTGAGCGTAATTATTTCTATTTTTTCTCGCGCTCTCTTTCTCTCGGTGTTCTCTGTGAACTCTGTGGCAAAAAACGATTTATTTTCTGATTTGCCCGTCGCCGTAAACGAACCATTTGTTGGTTAAAAGATGTTCCGCGCCGAGCGGTCCGCGAAAATGGAGTTTTTGCGTCGAAATGGCGATTTCCGCGCCGAGTCCGAATTCGCCGCCGTCGGTAAAACGCGTTGAAGCGTTGTGATAAACCGCCGCGCAGTCAACTTCGGTCATAAATTTTTCAGCCGTTTGCTCGTTTTCGGTGATGATCGTCGACGAATGTCCGCCGGAATATTCATTGATTTTCGCGATTGCTTCGTCATCGCTAAAAACTGTGCCGACGACGATTTTCGTCGCGAGAAACTCTTCGTGCCAGACGCTTTCGCTGTCAATCGCCCGAACATTTTGCTCGATCGAGCTGATTACGATTTCATCGCCGAAAACTTCAATGTCGGCGGCAATTAAAGACTCAATTAATTGATTGATGTTCGTTTCAAAATCGGGAATATTTTTATTTATCAAGACTTTATCGAGCGCGTTGCACACGCTCAGACGCGATTTTCCATCGAGAATTATCTTGATCGCCATCGCAAAATCAGTTTCCGCGTCAACATACGCGAAATTATTGCCGCGACCGCTGACGATCACCGGAACTTTTGAGTTTTTAACGACAAAATCAATCAAATCATCGCCGCCGCGCGGAATGACGACATCGAAATTTCCCGCTTCGCCGCTGATTAATCGCTGCGTTTCTTCGCGCGAAAAATCGAGATATTTAACAAAATCAGCGTCCGCTTCGTTTTCCAGCAGCGCTTTTTTCCATAACTCGGCGAGGTATAAATTTGTATTTCTCGCTTCTTTGCCGCCTTTTAATAAAATTTTATTGCCGGCTTTGAGCGCGATGATCGCGGCTTCAATCGAAACGTCGGGGCGCGCTTCGTAAACGATTAAAATCGTGCCGAACGGAACGGTTTTATTGACGATTCGCAAACCGTTTTCGCGCACGCTGGCGAGCAGAATTCTGCCGACCGGATCGTCGGCGTGTCGAACTTTTTCGACCGACTCTATCATTTTTTCGACTTTCGCTCGATCAATTTTCAAACGGTCGAGAATCACTTCGTCGGTTTTCGGGCAATTTTCCAAATCAATCTGATTTGCCGCGATGATCGCCGTTTCGTTTTCCGCCAAAAGCCGCGCGAGCGAGGCTAAAACATTGTTTTTTAACTGTTCGTTCATCTTTTAAAAATTGAATTTGCCGTTTTCTGCAAAAGAATGAATTTTAACAGCGTTTGCTCCGCCTGAAAAACTGAAGTTTCACAATCCGAAACGATATTTGCTAGAATTGCCGCACTGCTTTCAGGTTTGGAAAAACTTTTTTATGCGCAAATATTTGATCGTTGTTCTATTTATTTTTTTTACGGCGGCGAGCGTTTCGAGCGGAATCGCGCAAACCCTTCCGGCGGAAAAGACGAGTCGCCGTTCAATCGTCTGGAAAATTGATAATCTCAAAAAGATCGGCGGAAATAATGTTGAAGTTTTGGGAAATCCGCAGATTATCGCGACGGAAAAAGGCAGAGCCGTTTTATTTGACGGCATTGACGACGCGATTTTCGTTGAAAATAATCCGATTGCCGATTGGCGCGAATTTACGATTGAAGCGGTTTTTCGTCCGGACGCGAACGGCGCCAAAGAACAACGCTGGTTTCATATCGAAGACATGGAAAACGCCGAAAGCCGCGCGCTGCTTGAAACGCGTCTGGTCGGCGACGAATGGTTTCTCGATACTTTTATTAAATCGGGCGAAAATCGTTCGCCGCTTTATGCCGAAGATTTTAAGCATCCGCTCGGCAAATGGTTTCACGTCGCGCTTGTTTTCGACGGAAAAGAAATGCGGCATTACGTTGACGGCAAGCTCGAATTGAGCGGAAAACTCGAAATAAAACCGCTCGGAAAAGGACGCGCATCAATCGGCGTGCGGCAAAACAAAGTTTACTGGTTCAAAGGAGCGGTGCGAAAATTGCGATTCAGCAATCGCGCGCTAACGGCGAATAAATTTCTTAAATAGCGTAAATTTAACAAGTTAGGCAACGCAGTATTAAAAGCGATTTTTAGCGCAAGTTGAAACCAATCGAGTCAGAGACGCGTAGAATCTCGTCAAAATACTCAGAGGTTTCTGGCGAAACAATAATTTCGTCGGAAAACCAAAATAAAATTTTCGTTCGGTTAATTTATGAAAAAACTTTTCGTTTCTTTTTTTGTCGGCTTACTTCTTTTCGCGTGCGCCGCCGGTGTTTTCGCGCAGAAAAGGGAAATGACATTTATTCTGCTGCGGCACGCCGAAAAAGATCTTTCAAACGGCGCTGAAGACCCGGATCCGCTGCTTTCGACGGACGGAATGAAGCGCGCCGAACGTCTTGTTGAAGCTGTCGGAAAATATAAACCGCGCCGCTTTTTTACTTCAAATTACCGGCGCACGCGTTTGACGCTGACGGCGCTTGCCGAGCGTTCGCTCAAAGGTTACCGTTTGCCGATTGAGCTTTACGATCACCGCAAGCTCGACGCGGCTCTCGCGCAAATGCTCGCATCGAACGCGCGCACGGTGATCGTCGCCGGTCACAATACGACGACTCCGGCGCTGGCAAATCTTTTAATTAAAGAAAATAAATACAAACCGCTCGGCGAATCGGAATACAACAAAATCTGGATTATCAAAATAAAAAAAGGCAAAATCAGAGAAGAAAAAGTAATCGAGTATTAATTGAAAAGTAATCGAGTCTTAAAAACGAGAACGTTTATTTGGCTGCATTTTTATTTTCCAAAATGCGAAAACGCTTTGTCATTCACGAACATCATGCGACGCGGCTGCACTTCGATTTGCGGCTCGAAATCGGCGGCGTTTTAAAAAGCTGGGCAGTTCCGAAAGGCGTCTCGATGAATCCGGCGGACAAAAGATTAGCCGTCGCCGTGCCCGATCATTCAATCGGTTACATTGATTTTGAAGGAACGCTTGCCGAAGGAACTTACGGCGCGGGCGAAGTTCGTATTTGGGACAAAGGCGATTTTAAGGCGGAAAACGCGGAAGCAAATTTAGCAAAAGGAAAACTCGTTTTCACATTCCACGGCGCGAAATTAAATGGCGAGTTCACGCTGGTAAAAATGACGAAGCAGGAGAAAAACTGGCTGATTATCAAATCAAAAGATGAGTTTGCCGATCCTGTTTGGCAACTTGAAACCGTTTTGACGGTGAAAAAGTTGATAAGAAGTTAACAGAAAGTTGCAGGAAGTTAACAGAAAGTCCCAGATAGTTTGAAGAAAGAAGAACTTTCTTTTACTTTCTGGGACTTTCTGGAACTCTGCAACTTTCTGTTAACTTTTCATTTCTTATCGGTTTTCGCGAAATAACCCTCGCGATGCGTAACTTTTACTTTTTGTTTCTGCATTTCGGCATTGGCGATTTGAATTTCGATTTTGCGGTAAGAACCGTCGCGTTTCTGGTTGCTCGGTTCGTAAGCGATCAAATACTGCGAGCGCATTTCTTCCTGAATTTGGCGAAAAGCCTGTCGCAATTCGGCTTCGTCGCGCGGGTAATAAGCGCGTCCGCCGGTTCGCTCGGAAACTTTATTGAGCGCGCCTTTGTCAACGCCGTCGTAAAAATTGTCGCCGATGCCGATCGAGTAAATCACCGCTTCCGCTTTTTGCGCGGCTTGCACGGCTTCTTCGAGTTTTTTCTGCCCGAAAGTGTTGACGCCGTCGCTCAATAAAATAATCGCGCGCCTGGTTTTTTCCGGTGCCGGTCCCAAAACTTCCGCCGCCGTAATCCAGATCGCGTCCCAAATTGCGGTCGAACCCTGTACGGCTTGATTTCTGCCGGAAATCGGCGGCGTGCCGACCACAACGCCGCCGCCGATATAACCCGAAGGTCCGACGAATTCGACGCGGTCAATCGCGCGTTTCAAACGATTGACGTTGTTCGTCATTCCCTGTTCGAGCGTCGCTTCGCCAGTGAAAGAAACGACTGAAACTTCGTCTTTCGCCGGGCGAATAACCGATTCGAGAAACGAAACCGCCGCCGCTTTTTCTTCGGGCAGCGTGCGTTCCTGCGACGCGCTCGTATCAATCAAAATCGCCAGCGAAAGCGGCAAATCAATTTGTCGGGAAAACGCGACGATTTCCTGCGGTTGTCCGTCTTCGAGCAGCCGCACGTCCGGTTGTTTGAGCGTCGTCAAAAGTCGGCGGCTTTTGTCCTGCGCCGTAAACAAAACGTTGACGACATCGGTATCAATTTTAATAATTTCGTCGTCTTCAATCGGCGCTTCTTCAATCGGCGTTGGCGTCGGCGTTGCCGATTTGGTCGCCGGATTCGTCGTCGGCAACTGCTGCGCGCCGGTCGAAGTTAAACCGAACAGCGAAATTCCGGCGAAGATTAAACCGAATGTTAAAACAATTGCTTTCGTGTAATTTTTCATTTGCCGTTTTTCGTTTTCCATTATTTTAAGCCGTCTCGCACCGCGCGGTAACTCGATTTCGAGCGAATTTTATATTTGTCCGCTTTTTCGCGGTCGGTAAAGCGAACTTCGATTTTGCGTTCACGTCCGTCGAAAACCTGATTTGCCGGACGATAAGTGATGATATATTGCGAGCGCAATTCCTGCGAAATTTTCGTAAAAGCGCGTTCGAGTTCGAGCATGTCGCCGGTAAAAAACGCTTCGCCGCCCGTGTCTTCGGCTAACTGCGTTAAAAATTTATCGCCTTTATCTTTCACCGTCCCGGCATCAACGCCGGGAACCGAACCGAGAAAACCGGCTTTGGTCGAGATGGCGAAAATCGTCGTTTCCGTGCGCTGCGCGATGTCAATCGCATCTCTTAACTCGGCGCGGCTGAATGTGTCTTCGCCGTCGGTAATCAAAACGATCACGCGTCTGCCCGGCGCGCTGCGCAGTTTCTGGTCGGAAAATTCCCAAACGGCATCGTAAAGCGCGGTTTGCGAACCGGTTTTGCTGACTCCTTCGACGGCTTTATCGAGCTTGTCGGTTTTATCGGTAAAATCCTGAATCAGTTTAATTTCGTGATCGAATGTCATAAACGCGGCTTTGTCTTTGCGCAGTTTCAGAACCGTGTAAATGAAATTTCGCGCCGCTTCCTTGGAAAATTTCATTTTTCCTTTGGTCGAATCGGACGTGTCCATCAAAACGCCGACGTAAACCGGCGGATTCGTTTTTTCGTCGGTGAAAAACGTGACTTCCTGCTGCACGCCGTCTTCAAAAATCGCGAAATCGCCGCGCTGCAATCCGGCGACGAGCGATTTTTTCTGCGTTACCGTCACCGGCAGACGAACCTCGAATGTTTTTGAAACGCCCGGATCATCGCTCGCCGGCGGCGTTGGTGCCGTACGCGGAGTTTGCGCGCTGACGGCGACGATTGCCAAAAACAAAAAGACAAACTGAAAACTGATTAAACGAAACGTGTTTTTCATAGATTGATAAAGCGGGTTTTCTTGATCTACCGAATATTTTCGATGCGGACGGGTAAATGTCTGTTGCCCGCGCGTAAAATTCGAGTATAACAAATACGGCGTTTTTGATTAATCCGATTGCGCCGAACAATCAAAACACGTTTTTATTTTTATTCGGGGTTTTACAATTTTTCGCTTTACGCTTTACGATTTACTGAACCTTCTTTATGAATGAAAATATATTTAGAGAATACGATATTCGCGGCATCGTCGGGCAGGATTTGACGCCGCAAACCGTCGCCGTGATCGCGCGCGCCATCGGCACTTTTTTCGTCAACCATAACGCGCGGCGCATCGCCGTCGGTTTCGACGCGCGCGAAAGCTCGCCGCGTTTTCGCGATTTGCTCGTGAAAGGTTTAAGCAGTTCCGGCTGCGATGTTTTGGATATCGGTCAAGTGCCGACGCCGGTTTTGTATTTCGCCGCCTACACCGAAAAAGTTGACGGCGCGGTGATGATTACCGGCTCGCACAATCCGGCTAACCACAACGGTTTCAAGATTTGCCTCGGACACGGAACGCTTTTCGGTGAACAGATTCGGGCGATTAAAAACATCGCTCTCAGCGGACACTTCAGCATCGGCAATTCTTTCAGCCGCACATCATCCGACGCTGAAAATGCGCGACCAAAGATTGAAATTGCCGACGTTTCAGCGAAATACCAAAAACAGCTTTTGCAGCGCGTCGCGCCCGGCGCGCGAAAATTGAAAGTCGTTGTTGACGCGGGAAACGGAATGGGCGGCGTCACGGCGGTTCCGCTTTACCGCCGTCTCGGTTACGAAGTCGTCGAGCTTTACGCCGAGCCGGATTCTAATTTCCCGCATCATCATCCCGACCCGACCGTCGCGGAAAATTTGCAGGATTGCGTGCGCGCCGTGATCGAAACCGGCGCGGATTTGGGCATCGCCTTTGACGGCGACGGCGACCGCATCGGTTTGGTTGACGAAACGGGACGAATTATTTGGGGCGACGAATTGATGATTTTGCTGGCGCGCGAAATCTTAAAGGAAAATCCGGGCGCAACGATTATTGCCGAAGTAAAATGCTCGCAGAATTTGTTTGACGAGGTGGAAAAACTCGGCGGAAACGCGATTATGTGGAAAGCCGGACATTCGATTATCAAAGCGAAAATGAAAGAAACCGGCGCGGCGCTCGCCGGAGAAATGAGCGGACATATTTTTTTCGCCGACCGTTTTTACGGTTTTGACGACGCGACTTACGCGGGCGCTCGCGTTCTGGAGATTCTCGCTAATTCCGACAAAACTCTGTCCGAACTTTTAAGCGATTTGCCGCCGACATTTTCCACGCCCGAATTGCGCGTCGAATGCACGGAAAAACAAAAATTCGCCGTCGTCGAACGCATCGCCGAAGAATTCGCGAAAACCAACCGAGTTATCACGATTGACGGCGCGCGCATCGTTTTTGAAAACGGCTGGGGTTTGGTGCGCGCTTCAAACACGCAGGCGATTCTGGTTTTGCGCTTTGAAGCCGACTCGGAAGAAAATTTAATGAAAATTCGCCGAACGGTCGAAGCGAAAGTCAGGCAATTTCTGCAAAATTCGTAAGACTTAACAGACTTCAAATTTCAGGATAGCGATTCAGACGGGTAGAATATCAGGCGAACAATTTCGACATTACCAGCGTTAAATACGATTTGGCAGTGCCGATGAATTGATATAAAATCTATTTACGGAAACGAAACGCAACCCGGAAAAATTTATGAAATTTGCTTTAATCAACAGTATTATTATCGAAATAAACTTCGTCACTTAGAAGAGTCGGGCATAATACTTTTTTGCGTTTAAGTCTCAAGTCTTCTAATAAAGTCTTGAGACTTTTTGATTTTGGGCGGGCGTTTATCGTGATTGGAAACTTCGTGCTAACATTGAGGTTTTTACAGCTTTTATAACATCGAAAAAATCGAAAACATCGAACGAAAATGAGTGAAACAACAGATTTGAAGAAAACCGTTAATTTACCGAAAACCGATTTCGCGCAAAAAGCGAATCTCGGACAGGCAGAACCGGCGCGGCTCAAAAAGTGGACTGAACAAGAGCTTTACGCGCAAATTCGCGAAACCAGACGAGGCGCGGAGAAATTTATTCTCCACGACGGTCCGCCGTATGCGAACGCCGACATTCACATCGGCACGGCGCTTAATAAAATACTGAAAGATTTCGTCGTCAAATCGCGTTCGATGATGGGGTTCGACGCGCCGTATGTGCCCGGTTACGATTGTCACGGTTTGCCGATTGAGACGCACGTCGAGAAAAAACTGGCGGAAAAAGGCAAAGACAAAAAAGATATTCCGGTCGCCACATTTCGCCGCATCTGCCGCGAACACGCTTCGACGGCAATGAACAATCAGACGCGCGACTTTAAGCGGCTCGGCATTTTGGGCGAATGGGAAACGCCGTATTTAACGATGTCGAACGAATACGAATCAGAAACGGCGCGATTGTTCGGGAAATTTTTGGAGCGCGGCTATATTTACAAAGGTTTGCGCCCGGTTTACTGGTGCACGCACGATCAAACCGCGCTCGCCGAAGCTGAAGTCGCATACAAACTGCACACGTCGCCGTCAATCTACGTCAAATTTCCGCTGCTGACTGATCCGGCGGAAATTGATCCGAATCTGGCGGGCAAAAAAGTTTCGCTCGTGATCTGGACGACGACGCCGTGGACGATTGCGGCGAATTTGGGAATTTCGGTTCATCCCGATTACGAATA
>SXVE01000496.1 GCA_005790265.1 Acidobacteriota bacterium
CCATCGCTCGTTATGGAATTATCTGGGCAATGTCGCATCGGGGCTGATTGCCTACTCATGGCGCGAGAAGAAGCCCTCGTTGAATCTGAACTTCAAAGATCTCGTGCCCGGTTTCGTTTGTTAATTCTTATCCCGAACTGACGTTATTTTATTTTCACGCTTTTCGCGGATTTCGCGGTTCATTCATTCAGCAAATCCCAAACTTTGCGCAAATGTCTTTCACGGGCGCGAATACTGCCGACCGACAGACGAAGGGCGAATTTTCCGTTTAATTTCGTGTGCGACAGATACGCTTCGCCCGACTGGTTAATTTCGTTCATCAAGTTTTCGTTGAACGCGTCCAAATCTTCGATGTTCGGCGGCGCGGCGCGGAAACAGACGAGCGCGAACGGAACCGGCGCGAGCAGCTCGAAATTTTCGCTTTCTTCGACCCAAGATTTGAACAAATTCGCCAGCCGAACGTGTTCGCGAATTCTGGCAATCAAACCTTCGCGTCCGAAATAACGCAGTACGAACCACAATTTCAAACTGCGAAAACGGCGTCCGAGCTGCACGCCGTAATCCATTTGATTGGTTACGGTTTCCGCAACTTTCAAGTATTCGGCGACGAGCGAAAACGTTTTTTTGAGCAAATCCAAATCTTTGACGTACAAAACCGACAAATCGAACGGCGTAAACAGCCATTTGTGCGGGTTGGTGACAATCGAATCGGCAAATTGCGCGCCCTTAAAATGAAACTGCAATTCGGGAACGATCATCGCGCTTCCCGCATAAGCGGCGTCAACGTGCAGAAAAATGTTGTTGCGTTTGCAAATGTCGGCGATTTTTTCGATGTCGTCAACGCTCGTCGTCGAAGTCGTGCCGACAGTCGCGACCGCGCAAAATGGCAGAAATCCGGCGCTTAAATCGTCGCGAATCGCCGCGCTCAATTTTTCCGCGTCCATCTCAAAACGTTCGTTCGTCGGAATTTTGACGAGCGATTTTTGACCTAAGCCTAATAAAATAACGGCTTTATCAATCGAAGAATGCGTTTGGTCGGAACAATAAACCCTGAGCAGCGGCAAATCCGCGCGTCCGCTCATTCCGTCTTCGCGAATGCGCAAATTCAATTTTTCACGCGCCATCGCAATCGCGTGCAAGGTGGAAACCGACGCCGTATCGTAAATAATTCCGTGAAATTCGGCGGGCAGATTCATCATCTGCCGCAGCCAGTCGAGCACGATTGGTTCGAGTTCGGTCGAAGCCGGAGACGTGCGCCAGAGCATCGCTTTCTGGTCGAAAGCGGCGGCGAGCATTTCGCCGAAAACGCCGACCGCGCTCGTCGAAGTCGAAAAAAGTCCGTGAAAATTCGGGTGATTCCAGTGCGTCACGGCGGGCAGAATCAGACGTTCGACGTCGCTGAAAACGTCGGCGAAATCTTCGCCCGCGTCCGGCGCGCTTTTCGGCAGTTGATTCACCAAATCGCCCGGCTGGTTCGGCGACAAAACCGGCAAATTCTCCATCCGCTCGAAATAATCGGCGATCCAGTCAACGATTTCGTGTCCGTGGCGGCGGAAATCTTCTTTCGGCATATCGCCGAGCGGCGGTTTTTGTTCGGTCATACGGTTTTTGAAACAAAAGTTTTTTATTTGCGTTTTGACAAAAAGAAAAAATTTACTCGACAGTCGCGCGTTTAAAAGTATAATATTTCAATCGCTAATCTCGCCAACGACAAATTTGTTATCTGATTTTTAAAGAAAACTTGTCTGAAAAATTAAGGATACGGCAAAACGAGTATTTCTATATTTGTTTCTATATTTAAAAGTTTAAAAAGAGAAAAATTTATGGCAACAGAAGTTGCTGACTTGGAAAAATCTAACGAAGGTTTTATACGCGGTCTCGGACTGCTCGATTCGACGATGATCGTCGCCGGTTCGATGATCGGTTCCGGGATTTTTATCGTTTCGGCGGACATCGCGCGGCAAACCGGCTCGGCGGGCGGATTGCTTCTGACGTGGATTATCACCGGACTTTTAACCGTTTTCGCTGCGTTAAGCTACGGCGAACTCGCCGCGATGATGCCGAAAGCTGGCGGGCAATACGTTTACCTGCGCGAAAGTTATTCGCCGCTCTGGGGATTTCTCTACGGCTGGACGCTTTTTCTCGTCATTCAAACCGGCACGATTGCGGCGGTCGCCGTCGCGTTCGCGCGTTTTCTCGGCGTCCTGGTTCCTTCGATTTCGCCGACCGCGTGGATCGTTCCGCCAATCAATTTAACCGGCGGTTACGCTGTTTCTTTATCCGTTCAACAAGCGGTCGCCGTCGCGCTGATAATTTTTCTGACGGTTTTGAATATGCAGGGTTTAAAGCTCGGCAAAATCATTCAAAACGTGTTTACGTCGGCGAAAACGCTGTCGCTGTTGATTTTAATTGTTCTTGGACTTTTTATCGGCGGCGCGGCGGGAACTTTTTCCGCTAATTTTGCAAATCTTTTCGAGCCGCAAAACGCCGCGCTCATTAAACCGGATTTCGGTTTTCTGCCTGAAGTATCGGTCGGCGGCGGATTGTTTTCTTTGATCGTCGTTTTTTGCGTCGCGCAAGTCGGTTCGCTTTTTTCGTCGGACGCGTGGAACAACATCACTTTTACGGCGGGCGAAGTCAAAAATCCGCAAAGAAATATTCCGTTATCTTTGGCTTTGGGAACCGGTCTGGTCATTTCGCTTTACATTCTGGCGAATTTCGCTTATCTCGCAACGCTGTCGCTCGCGCAAATTCAAAGCGCGCCGGAAGATCGCGTGGCGACGCTCGCGCTCAACACGATTTTCGGCACCGGCGGCGCGGTCGTGATGGCGATTGCGATTATCATTTCGACGTTCGGCTGCAACAACGGTTTAATTTTAGCCGGAGCGCGCGTTTATTATGCGATGGCGCAGGACAATCTTTTTTTCAAAGCGACCGCAAAACTCAATAAAAACCGCGTTCCGGCAGTCGCGCTGATTTTGCAGTGCGTCTGGTCGTGCCTTCTGGTTTTGCCGCGCACGCGCAGCGGAAAATTCACGCCCGAAGGTTACGAAGATTACGGCAATCTTTACGGAATGCTGCTCGATTACGTCGTTTTCGCCGTTTTGATTTTTTATATTTTAACGATCATCGGTTTGTTTATTCTGCGCCAAACGCGTCCCGATGCCGAACGCCCGTACCGCGCTTTCGGCTACCCGATTATTCCCGCCGTTTACATCGCGGCGGCAACCGTTATTTCTCTAGTTTTGTTATTTTACAAGCCGCAAACGTCGCTGCCCGGTCTGGCGATAGTTTTGTCGGGCATTCCGGTCTATTTCTTCTGGAAAAACTTATCCGGGAAAAGCAATATTACGCAATCATAAATAAAAGAAGTTACTAGGAGGATTCATGTCACTTTTTGCGACAAAATCAATTGATAAAATCATCGCCGAAGCGCACGAGTCAGGCGAACATACGCTGAAGAAAACGCTGAACGCGCTTGATTTAACGATGCTCGGCATCGGCGCGATCATCGGCACCGGAATTTTCGTTTTGACCGGACAAGCCGCCGGAAAACACGCCGGTCCGGCAGTTATTATTTCGATGATTATCGCCGGCATTGTCAGCGCATTCGCCGCGCTTTGCTATTCGGAATTTGCCGCTTCGGTGCCGATTTCCGGTTCGGCTTACGCTTACGGTTACGGCACGCTCGGCGAATTCGTCGCGTGGATTATCGGCTGGGATTTGATTCTCGAATACGCATTCGGCGCGGCAACCGTGGCGGTCGGATGGTCGGGCTATGTCGTCAGTTTATTCAGGGACACGCTCGGCATACCGTTTCCGCTCGCGCTCAGCGCGCCGCCCGGCACAACGATTGTTTTGTCCGACGGCTCGACTGCGACCGGCTTTTTTAACTTGCCCGCGTTTTTGATTTCGATTGCCGTAACCTTGCTTCTAATCAAAGGCATTAAGGAATCCGCTAGCTTCAACTCGATTATCGTTGTCGTCAAAATCGTCGTCGTCGTGCTGTTTATCATCGCCGGAATCGGTTATGTCAACACAGACAATATCGGCATCGGTTGTGCGGCGGGAAGTCCGGGTTGCGCGCAGTTTATGCCGTATGGTTTCCCCGGTGTTGTAACGGGCGCGGCGGTAATCTTTTTCGCATACATCGGTTTCGACGCGGTTTCGACCGCTGCACAGGAAGCGAAAAATCCGCAGCGCGATATGCCGATTGGTATTTTAGGCTCGCTCGGCATTTGTACAATTCTTTATATTCTTGTCGCAGGAATTATGGTCGGACTGGTTGATTACAAACTGCTGACCAACGCCGCTGCGCCGATTGCCGTCGCGATTGACGCCGCTTTGCAAAAAGCATCGGGAACGACGATGGGAACGATTTTGCAGGTTTTCCCGACAATCATCAAAGTCGGTGCCGTTCTCGGACTCAGTTCAACGATGGTCGTGATGGTGATGGGACAGCCGCGCGTTTTTTACTCGATGGCGAAAGACGGTTTGTTGCCTGCATGGGCGGCGAAAATTCATCCGAAATACCAAACGCCGCATATCACGACAGCGATTACCGGAACGATTGTGGCGATTTTAGCCGGTTTCGTGCCGATCAATCTGCTCGGCGAGCTCGTTTCCATCGGAACGCTTTTCGCATTCGTAATTGTCGGAACGGGAATTATCATTCTCCGCTCATCGAATCCGAATTTGAATCGTCCGTTTAGAGTTCCGCTTTCGCCGCTCATTCCGATTGCGACAGTTGTTTCAGCGGCTTATTTGATGAACAGTCTGCCGCTCGATACGTGGATTCGTCTGATCGTTTGGATGTCTATCGGTTTGGTGATTTATTTCGCTTACAGCTATTCGCACAGCAATCTGCGTCAGGTTTCGGACGAAGTAGCAAACCAATCGGATTCGCGCAATGCGCCGCCGATTGCCGCGATCATCGCGATTGTTTTGGCGATTGCGCTGACTTTGTACCAAGTTCCGTATCTGATGGATTTGAAATCGGAAACCATTCCGCTCAATCTTGGAATCCGCTTGTTTGCATGGATCGTCACCGGAATTCTGGTCGCAATGCTGATGTACGGAAAACAAGATAATCGCGGCGGCAGCGACAGTAAAATCCAGAAAATCGGCTTAATCGGATCACTGATTAATTTGGCGGTTTGGGGCGCGATTACTTACTGGTTCTTTATTCACTACGCCGAGCTTCACGGTAAATAATCTTCGTTTAATTAACGAAAAAAGGAAGAAGCGGCGAGTTTTGCAAA
>SXVE01000497.1 GCA_005790265.1 Acidobacteriota bacterium
ATTGAAGCCCGGGAAATCGTTTGGAAAGCGCGCTGGCGGCTCGGCATCGGCAGCGTTTTGATGCTCGTTTCGCGTCTTGCCGGAATGGTTTTACCGGCTTCGACCAAATACGTCGGCGACGAAGTTTTTACGAACAAAAATTACGGTTTGCTCAAATGGATCGCGCTTGCCGTCGGCATTTCGACTTTGATTCAGGGCGTTACTTCGTTCGCGCTGTCGCAGATTCTGGGCGTCGCGGCGCAGAAAGCGATTACGAATATGCGAATGCGCGTGCAGCAAAGAATTGAACGTCTGCCGATTTCGTATTTCGATTCGACGCAGAGCGGGCAACTGATTTCGCGAATTATGAATGACGCCGAAGGCATTCGCAATCTGGTCGGAACCGGTTTGGGACAGATTCTGGGCAGCGCGGTCACGGCTTTGATTTCGCTCGTCGTGCTTTTTTATCTTAACTGGCGGTTGACTTCGGCGACTATCGTCGTGCTCGCGGCGTTCGGCGGAGTTTTGTTTTACGCGTTCAAAAAACTGCGCCCGGTTTTCCGCGAACGCAACGTCATCAACGCCGAAGTAACCGGCAGACTGAGCGAAAGTCTCGGCGGAATTCGCATCGTCAAAGCTTACACGGCGGAAAAACGCGAAGAATTATCTTTCGCGCGCGGCGCGCACAAACTTTTTCGCAACGTTGCCAAAACCGTGACGGGCGTGTCGGCGGTTTCTTCGTTTTCGTCCATCGTCATCGGCGCCATCGCCGTCGTGATGATCGTCATCGGCGGCAATTCCGTGATGAACGGCACGATGACGCTCGGCGATTTTCTGATGTATATTTCGTTTACTTTTCTGCTCGCGCTGCCGATTATCGAATTAACCTCAATCGGCACGCAGATTACCGAAGCGTTTGCCGGGCTCGACCGCATTCGCGAAGTGATGCAGATGACGACCGAAGATGAAGAAGACGCGCAGAAAGAACCGCTCAAAAAAGTTGACGGCGCGATTGATTTCGCAAACGTCTTTTTTGAATACGAAGCGGGCGTTCCGGTTTTAAAGAACGTTTCGTTTCATTCGGAAGCCGGAAAAACGACGGCGCTCGTCGGCTCAAGCGGCTCGGGAAAATCAACGATTCTGAGTCTCGTCTTGAATTTTATTCAGCCGACCGGCGGCACGATTTCGATTGACGGCAAAGATTTGCAAACGGTCAAACTGCGCGATTACCGCTCGCATCTGGGCGTTGTTTTGCAGGACAATTTTCTGTTTGACGGCTCGATTCTCGACAACATTCGTTTTTCCAGTCCCGAATCGAATCTCGAAGAAATAAAAAAAGTCTGCGTCATCGCCAACGCCGACGAATTCATCGAAAAATTTCCCGACGGTTACGATACCATCGTCGGCGAACGCGGCGTCAAACTTTCCGGCGGTCAACGGCAGCGAATTGCCATCGCGCGCGCTCTGCTCGCCAATCCGCGCATTTTGATTTTAGACGAAGCGACTTCGAGCCTTGATTCGGAAAGCGAAGCGTTAATTCAGGAAGGTTTGAACCGTTTGCGGCAGGGAAGAACAACGTTCGTCATCGCGCACCGGCTTTCGACGATTCGTTCGGCGGATCAGATTTTAGTCGTCGAAGCCGGCGAAATCGTCGAACGCGGAACGCACGAAGAATTGGTAGCGATGAACGGCAGATACAAACAGTTATACGACAAACAATACAAATTTGAGCAAAACCTATTCGTCAATCCGGGCGAAGATTTGAGCGCCAAAATCAAAATCGAAAACCTTGCCAAAACTAAATTGTAAAAAAGTTGACAGAAAGTTGCAGGTAGTTCCAGATAGTGCCAGATAGTTTGAAGAAAAGAAAGGAAAAGAACAAAATGTCTTTCTCTCTCTTTTTACTTTCTGGGACTTCCTGTAACTATCCGTCAACTTCGGAAAATCCGATAAGTTTGATGATCGCCTTTGACGCCGACCAGATGAAAATAAAGCTCGTCGTCGAGTTTGCTGATGCACGGAAAATGAATCGTGCCGAACATAAAAAGCGTCGGATGCCAGCCGTCTTTCGGGAAAGAAATTAACTTTTCGCATTTTTTATCGGCGCCAACGTGCCAGAGCGCGGCGACGTTTTCCGTCTGGCTCGGCGCGTTTTCGGCGGTTGTCGCGAAAAACAAGTCGTCGCCGACCTTTTGCGAATAAAAAACCGTTCCCGAAACTTCGCCGAGATCGGTGCGCTCCAAAGTTTCGCGATTGACCTGATAAATATTGTTCGCGCGAAATTCGGCGTCGGTGCCGTAATAAAAGAATTTTTCGTCGAATAAAACGCTGACGGCGCGCCACGTTTCATCGCCGCTGCCGACGATTTCGATGGTTTTGAAATGATCGGTCGTACGCAAAATCTGACATTCGCTTTCCTTGTCGCCGGTCAAACAAAAAAGCGCGCCGGTTAGCGAATCGAAATAAATTCCGTGAACGTGTTTGATCGAATCGGGCGGAAAAGTGTAAACGATTTCCAGTGAATCCGCGCCCGCCGCGTATTTGTAAACGTGCATCGCGCCGCGTTCATCGTTGGCGAGATATTCGCCGAAAAAAACGTCGCCGCGCGCGTCAACCGCGCAGGCGGAACGAAGCACGCGGCACGGGCGATTCAATCCGCCAAGCGTTTGGTATTTCCCCGCGCGAACAATTCCGACCGATTTATCGAATGTGACGAACAAATCGCCGTTCGCGAGCGGAATGACGTTTGTCGCCATAAATCGCAAAAGTCTTTGAAACGGACGAAGACAGGCGAAAATTTGCTTCCACGCGGGCGCGTCAATCACGGCGAACGATTCGGGCGATTTGCTCAGATCGGCGGCGCGATACAGACGATTGCGCCGCGAAAGATAGTAATTGCCGGGCGCGGCGTATTCGATCTGAAAACCGCGCAAAGCGGGAATTTGTTCAACCGTCCATTTCATCGTTTTGGCGAATTATAAAAGTTTCACAGTGAAAATTACTGCGGCGCTCAATTTATTGATTCTTTTTTGCAGAAGTACGAACCGATGACGAGCGTGTCCATTTTCGTGCGCATAAAACATTCGATGGCTTCGGACGGCTGGCAGACGACCGGCTCGTTTTCGTTGAAGCTCGTATTTAAAATCACGGGAACGTCGGTTTTGCGCTCGAAAGTTTTAATTAAATCGTAGTACAAAGGGTTTTCAATACGCGCGACGGTTTGCAATCGTCCGGTATCGTCAACGTGATTGACCGCCGACAATTTTTCGCGCCATTCGGGTTTGATTTTGTAAACGTGCAGCATAAACGGCGACGGATAATCCTGCTCGAAAATTTCCGCTTGCCGCTCGACCAAAACCGACGGCGCGAACGGACGAAACGCTTCGCGATGTTTGATGCGCGCGTTCAAAATATCTTTCATATTCGGAAAACCGGGATGCGCGAGAATCGAGCGATTTCCCAACGCGCGCGGTCCCCATTCCATTCGTCCCTGAAACCAGCCGACGACGTTGCCGTTTTTGATTTCCTCGGCGGTCGTTTCCAAAAGCTCTGCGCGCTCCAATTTTTTATAAGTCAAATTGTAGCGGTCGAGTTCGGTTTTGACGAACGCGTCCGAATATTCATCGCCGAGATAAGAATTCGTCATCGTCCAGCGTTTTCCTTCTTTCAGCGTTACGTTGCTGACGTAAAGCGCCGCGCCGAGCGCGAGTCCGTCGTCGCCCGCCGCCGGTTGAATGCAGTGTTCGGTAAACGGCGTTTCGAGCAGCGCTTTGCCGTTCGCCACCGAATTAAGCGCGCAGCCGCCCGCCATCGAAACTCGATTTTCGGGAACGAGTTTGTGCAGCGAATTGAGAACGTGCATGTAATATTTTTCAAATATTTTTTGCAGGCTGAACGCGATGTTTTCATCGCGTTTCGTGATTTCGCCGCGCGGTTCGCGCGGTTCGCCCAGATTTTTGATGAACAAATCCGAATAAAGCCGGTGCACGACCATTTCGCCGCCATCGCTGATTTCCATTCCCTGATTCGCGCCGAACGGCAGAAAATAATCGGGATTCAGTTCAAATCCGCACTCGGTCGGCTTGAGGATTTTCTCAAAAAAATCGGCGTAAACGTCCTCGCCGAGCGGCGCGAGTCCCATCACTTTGCCTTCGTCGCCGTATTTCGGGTAACCGATAAACTGACAAACCGCCGTGTAAAGCGTGCCGAGCGAATGCGGCACGAAAACGCGTTTGATCGGGCGAATTTCATCGCCGACGCAATCGCTCAAAAGACACGAAACGAAATCGCCCGAGCCGTCAATCGTGATTCCCGCGCTTTTTTCCCACGCCGAAGCGAAATAAGCGCTTGCCGTGTGCGCGAGATGATGTTCGACGTTGAAAGTTTTAAATTTCAGCTGCGTTTTATCAATCTGATATTCATTGGCGAATAAAGTTTTCAAATCATCAAAAGTCTTGCTTTTGCTGCGAATGCGCGCGAGATTCAGCAAGCGCGACGGATTGCGAATCGCAAATTCAAGCTTTTTGTGCAGATTCGCCGACGAATCGCGCCCGATGGCGACCGCGTCAATGTCGGAAAATTTTAAGTTGGTCGCGGCGAGGCATTTTTCAATCGCGAGTTTGGGAAAACCGGCGTAATATTTAACGCGGTTCAGGCGTTCTTCGGCAAGCGCGATAATCGGTTGTCCGTCAATAATCAACGCGGCGGAAGAACCGGCGTGAAACGTGTTGATGCCCAGAATAATACTCATAGAATAAACGAAATTATAAAAAAATAAGCAGAGCCGCAGATTAATAGAAAATAAAAAAACAAAAGTTTTACCGCAAATTAAACAAAAATTAAAACTTTTTGCAGTGCGCCGAATAAAAAAGATTTTATTTGATTTGTTCGGCGATCACGCTTTGCAGATGCGGGTACTGATCCAGTTTTTCGCAAGCCTGCAAAACGATGCGGAACATCGGTTCGATATACGCGGCGTAATGCGTTTTTCCGCGCGTCGCCGATTGAAACGAAAAAGTTCCGATGGCTTTTAAGCAGCGCTGAATCGTCTGAAAACGAAATTCCCGGGCGAAATCGTCCGGGTCAATGTGTTTTAAGCCGAGCAGTTCTCTTTGTTCAAGAAAAAACAGGCGTTTTTCTCGAACCCACGCGGCGGACGGCGGCTCTGAAACGCGGTCGAGCAGAAGCGAAACCAGATCGTAGCTCGCCGTTCCGATGCGCGCGTCCTGATGATCAATAATTCGCACATTTCCCGCTCGGTCAATCATTAAATTGGCGGCGTGGAAATCCCGATGACATAAAACTTCGGCGCGCCGTTCGAGCTCGCGGGCGAGCGCGGCGAATTCCGCGCTGATTGCCGCGTCTTGCGCGGCGGAAAGCGGCTGCTGTCGGAGAGTCGTAAAATAATGCGTCTTGAAAAAATCCAACTCCCACACCAATTTTTCCCAATCGAATTTTAGTTTTGAAGCAATGGACTGGCGTTCAAACGCGCGCGGCGTCGCCGCTTGAATTTCGGCAATCAAAACGATGGCGCGCTGCAAAAGCTCATTTTTTTCATCATCGTCGGCGCGGTCGAGCACCAAACGCAGAATCGTGTCGCCGAAATCTTCGAGCACGATGATTCCGGTTGCGCCGTCAACTCGATAAATTTCCGCGACCGGCAAACCGCTTGCGAGAAAAAGTTCGGTTACGTCGAGATAAGCGTGTTCGGCGGCGGTAAATGGTTCGGGATAAATGCAGGCGATGGCGGATTTTTCGTGCCAGCGAATACGAAAATACTCGCGCGTTGACGCGTCGGGCGTCAGAAGAAGTATTTCGGCGGGCTGTTTATTTTTCTCGAGAAATTCTTTGAGCCGCGCGATTGCCGAAGCGTTGAAATCTTGAATCATATTGACAAGAAAAATTTTATCACTGCGCGAGCGACACGACATAATTGTCGCCGACAAATTCGCCGCGCAGCGCTTTTTCGGGAACTTCGGTGCAGTTTTTCACCATTTCGCCGCGCACAATCGCCGCATTTTCGTAAACTTCATTCGCGCGAATGCGCACGCCGTCGGCGATAATCGTGCGATGCAGACGCGCGCCGGATTCAATCACCACGTCGTCCCAGATAATCGAATCGGACACGGTCGCTTCGTCGGAAATCGAACAATCGCTGCCGTGAAAATTGTCGGCGCCGTCGAGAATCGCCAAGCTGATGTCGAGATAACGCGGAATCGTCGAAAGCTCAAACCATTTTCCGCCGGTGACGTGCGCCGCGATTCTTTCGCCCGCCGCAATCGCCGGATTGTAAAAACTCGGCACGATGTCCGAATAAACGCCGCGCGGAATATAATCGAAAACGCGCGGCTCAAGAATGTGAATGCCGGTAAACATCAGCGGACTTTGGATTACAGATTTTGGATTACGGATTTTCATTGTTCGATCTTGAACATTAAATCCTGCATTCTGAATCTTTTCCGGAAATCCGCCGAATTTGGTAACTAATCCGTCGGCGGTTTCGACTTCGGTGAATTTTTCGCGCTGCGCGTTTTCCTTTAAAACCATCGTCGCAATCGCGCCGGTTTTTTTGTGCGTTTCGATTGCCGCCGCAATATCAATATCGGTGATGATTTTTCCGTTGACGATCAGAAAAGTTTCGTCTTCGAGCAGTTCGCGCGCGTTGTCGAGCGCACCGGCGGTGCCGAGAATTTGCGGCTCTTCGCGCGTGTAGTGAATTTTCACGCCGTAATCGCTGCCGTCGCCGAGCGCTTCGATCACCGAATCCGGCTGATGATGCAGATTAACGACTACATCGCGGAAACCGAATCGCGCGACGTATTCGGCGACGTAGCCGACGAGCGGTTTGCCCAAAAAGGGAATCGCCGGTTTCGTGCGGTCAATCGTTAATGGAAAAAGCCGCGTTCCGAAACCTGCGGCTAAAATCATCGCCTTCATAATTTATTGCTGTTTTTCCGGCAGGAAAAAAGGAATTTAAAATTTTACGCCGGATTTCAAACCATACTTATTTTGCCGCTTAAATGCAAACTTGCAGAAAATTTATGAGCGGTTAAAATCATTGGAAATATGACGGAAAAGGCTTCTGAAAAAACTTTCGCGATTTTCGGCTCATCGCGCAATCGCAAACTAATCGAAAAACTGCGCGGGCAAAATCACACGGTTCTCGAACTTCCGCCGATTGATTTTGCGCTCAATATTTTGAATGAAAACGACGCGGAAACCGTCCGAAATTTCAGTCGCTTTGATTGGCTGGTTTTCCCGAACGCGCGCGCGGTCGAATTTTTTTTGGAAACCGCCGAAACGAACGCCGTTGATTTGTTTGAACTCGACGAAAAACGCGTGTGCGCGTTCGGCGAGGCGGCGGCGGACAGGCTGCGGTTCGTACAGATTCACACTGACGTTATTCCGCTGCGCAATTCGGGCGATGCCGTTTACCAGGCAATCGCCGAATACGTGTCGGACGAAACGGCGATTGTTTCCGCCGAATTTTTGATTTTCAAAAGAACCGGCGAAAAAATCGAATTGTCCGAAAAGTTCGCCGAACTCGGCGTCGCGTTTCGCGAAATCGAAATTTACCGCGCCGAACAATCGAAACAATTGAAAAACGAAGAAATCGCCAAACTCAAAGCGCTGCTCGTCGGCGGTGCGGTTGATGAAATGATTTTCACGTCGCCGCCCGAAGTGGAAAATCTTCAAGTACTGCTGGAGCGAGAAAATCCTGAAGCCGTTCTTGCCGCAACTCGCGTTTCCGCAACTGACGAAGCGACTCGTCAAACGCTGATCGAAAACGGCGTCGCGTGTTTTATCACCAAAATTTAAAAAAATAAAAGAGGCTGAAATTAATTTCAGCCTCTTTTATTTTTGCCGTAAATC
>SXVE01000498.1 GCA_005790265.1 Acidobacteriota bacterium
GCTCGCGTTTCGCTTGATTGGTTTGCCGTTCGCCGACGTCAATTGACTGCATCGCCCGTTTAATTTCAACCGGCGGAAGATAAAATCTTTCTTCGATGTCGGCTAAAATTTTGCGCGAGTCGGCGATTTTCTGCGTCAAATCCTTTTTCTCGTCCGGCGAATTTTTCTTCTCCAGCTTTTCTTCGGATTTGTTGATCGTGCGTTCGGATTTTTTGATTTCTTCGACCGTTTTGCGAATTGAAGAAATCAAAATCTGCATCGCGTTTTCGGTCAAATTAAGATTTTTGATTTCCTGCGCGACTTCGAGCCGCAAACGCGCCGTTTGACGGCGCAGCGCCATCAATTTTTTGCCCGGTTTGCCTTTCGATTTTTTCAGCTCATCGCGGAAATCCGCCAGAACGGTCAGCGCTCGCTCATAGTTTTGACGAATATTGTCAATGCCTTCGAGCGTCCAGCGCAGATATTCTTCCGCTTTGTCTTCTTCGCCGGAAAGCTCCGCCTGCTCGCTAAAAGTCACGATTTCGCGAATGCTCTGTTTGCCCGTTCCCAAATCAGTTCCGACTTTCAGCAATCTTTCAATCGCAATCGGGGAACGAAAAATCGCTTTGCGCGTTTTGATCTGCCCGCGTTCGATGCGTTTGGCGATTGTTACTTCGCCTTCACGCGTCAACAGCGGAACGATTCCCATTTCGCGCAAATAAAGCCGCACCGGATCATTCGATTTATCGAGCGCGCCCGCCGATAAATCGAGATCGAGATCATCGTCGTCATCGTCCGAATCGTCGTCGAGCGCCAAACTCGCCGCTTGTTCGAGCAACTGCGCGTCTGATTCGGCGACCGAAATATTCGCGCCTTCGAGCCGGTCTAAAACGTCTTCGATGTCGTCGGGCGACATCATATTGTCGGGAATTTCCCGATTTAATTCATCAAAACTTAAGAATTTCTTGCGCTTGCCGATAGCCAGCAAACGATCCATTAAGTCTTCCTTTTCATCGTAATCTGCCATATATTTTGTAAAGATTTTTTGATTAAATCTTTAAGTAGATAGTTGTATAGTAAAAATTCCTCGAAATCTTCAGGATTTTCAAAAAAACATTTGCTCAAAAAAAATTCGGGCAAATCTGAAATCAAAAGTTTCTGAAATGCCAAATTTTACCAAAAGCTGACTTTTACTAAATTTTTAGAATTCTCGTCTTTTATATAATATACGTCCGTTTTGACGGAAAATATTGCTGATATTTTTTAATTTTGATTGAAATTTCAGCTTTCCGCTATTCTATTTTGTAATTCCCGCCGCATTCTCGCTAATTCAATCTGCTCAACAACCAGTTGATTAAGCAATTCCTGATCTCCTGTTTGTTCGGCGAGAATTAATTCCTGACTGATTTCTAATATTCGATTTGAAATCGCCATTTCGCGCAGCGTCGCGACGCAGTTTTCCGCTTGAATCAAAACGTCGTCCAAAGCCTCGCCCGTTTCGCGCGGCGATTCGCTCATCAGCAGAATGGGAACAAAATCATTCGCTATTTCATCATCGCCGATTTGTTCCGTCAAATTTTCAAGCGAAACTTCCGCTTTTTCGCGGTCAATTTCTATCAGCGCGCGAAAAACAGCCGCCGTTGCCAGTCCCTCATAATCCGTTTCTTCAATTTGCGGCAAAATCGCTTCGCGCAAATCTCTGTCGTAAATCAAAAGCTCAAGCAATCGCTGCTCGGCAACGGTCATTTTGGGCAGCACCCGTTTGAGCAATTTGGAATCAACTTTTTGATTTATGCGTAAACTTTTCCAAAGATCATTAGAGATTGATTTATCAACGCGCAAAAATCCCATTACTTCGTCAAAAACCGTTCTTTTTTGAACCAGATTTTGAATGCCGGAAATAAAAGGCAACATTTCATCAACCGCTTTTTGCCGCTGTTCGGGGCGATTGATATTATATTCGTTCGATACTTGCTCTAAAATAAATTGAAGATAAGTATGGGCGTGCTGTTCGTGCTGTTTTTTATAAGCCGCGAAACCGCTGGCGCGGATGAAATCGTCCGGGTCCTGTCCATCAGGGAGAACTAAAACTTTTATCTCAAAATCTTCGACCAGCAAAGTTTCAATCGCGCGCCGCGCCGCCTTGACACCCGCCTTATCTCCATCATAGTTGACGACGACTTTCTTCGCAAACCTGCCTAATAATTTCGATTGCTGTTCGGTAAAAGCCGTTCCCAAACTCGCCACGCAGTTCGTCACGCCGAATTGATAAAGCGCGATTAAATCCAGATAACCTTCGACGAGGATCGCGTATTTCTTTTTGCGAATTTCTTCTTTCGACTGAAACAGCCCGTAAAGATGTTCGCCTTTGACGTAAGCCGGAGTTTCAGGCGAATTCAAATATTTCGGCTCGCCCTGCGCCAAAATGCGCGCGCCGAACGCGACCGGATTGCCGTCCGCGTTCAAAACCGGAAACATAATGCGCCCGCGAAAACGGTCGTAAACGCGTTTCTTTTCTTCGTTAATCGAAACCAAACCGCTCGCTTCGATCAGCTTTTCGTCCGCGCCTTTCGATTTCAAAAGCAACATCACCGCGTCCCAACTGTCGGGCGCAAATCCGACGTGAAATTTTTTAACCGTTTCGTTTGAGATTTCGCGCCGTTCCAAATATTCGCGCGCCGCTTTGGAGTGCGGATTATTATCCTGCAAATGATTTTCCCAGAAATCGAGCGCGTATTTGTTGAGTTCAATCACCTGATCGGCAATCGCTTTTTTTTCCTGTTTCCGCTGTTTATTACGCTCGTAATTTTTATCGTCAATCGGTTCGGGCAAGGTTACGTCGGAAATTTCCGCGACGCGTTTGATCGCTTCGGGAAAATTCAAGCCTTCGATTTCCATCAAAAACGAATAAGCGTTTCCGCCTTTTCCGCACCCGAAACATTTATAAAAACCTTTGCTCGGATTGACCGAAAACGAAGGCGTTTTTTCCTGATGAAACGGACAGCAACCCATCCAATTCGCGCCCTTTTTCTTGAGCGGCGCATACGGCTCGATAATCCGCACCAAATCGGCGCGGTTTTTCAA
>SXVE01000499.1 GCA_005790265.1 Acidobacteriota bacterium
ACGGACGAGCGAAAACAGATGAGGAAAGCATTGAAGGAAATTCAAATTTTTAATTGCGTTTCGAGTTTTTCCCATCTACCGTTTTTTTTCCCTCGTCCCTCGTCTCTTTTCTTACGATTTATTCGCGTTTTCGCCTTCTTTTTTCGTTTGTTTTTTGACGAGCGTGTCTTCTTTTAATGTGTTCAAAATACGACTCGGACCGGTGATGACTTCCTGACCTTCGGATAACCCGGACGTGATTTGAATATCGGATTCGCCGGTGATGCCGGTCGCGACCTCGACAAATTTCGCTTTGTCGCCGTCCAAAACATACACGCCTTTAATCGTTTTCGGTTTGTCCGCCGGAGCCGATTGTCCGTCGCCCGGCAACGGCGTTCCCGACGCTTCGGGTTTTTTCTCGATCACGGCTTGCAGCGGAACGGAAATCACATTTTCCACCGTTTTGGTCGTAATCACCGCCGTCGCGCTCATTCCCGGACGCAGCGAATTGCGCGTTTCGTCCGTCAAATTCATCAGTTCGATAACGACGCGGAATTCCTTGGCTTCCTGCACGTTGATATTGACCGAAAGCCCGCCGGACGTTTGCGATTTGCCGACGGCGAGCGGCGTTTTCTGCCGCACTTCGCCGACGATTTCGTTTTCGCCGAAAGCGTCAACTTTCACTTTGACCGGCTGACCGACCGCGACTTTATCAATTTCCGTTTCGTCAACTTTGACTTCGACGTTGACCGTTGACATATCGGCAATCGTCAGCAGCGGCGTCGTCGAAAGTCCGGCGACGGCGAACGTGCCGACTTTCGATGGAATATCGGCGATCACGCCGTTGATCGGCGCGACTTGCAGCGTTTTGTCGCGCTGGCTTTGCTGTCCGCGCAAAACGGCGGCTTGCTGTTCGACGCGTTTGGCGCTCGCATCGGCGCTGAAACTCGCTGTTTCAACGCCGCGCCGCGCATCGCGCACGGAAACTTCCTGCTGTTTGGCGCGCGCTCTCGATTCGTTAACTCGCGCGTTCGCTTCATTGATGGAAAGCTGCTGCGATTTAAGCCGCGCCTGCGCGTTTCGGAGCGCGACCTGCGCCGTTTCGACGCGATCTTTCGCCGCATCGAAATTGGAGCGCGATTCGACGCCGGCTTCGACGAGTTCGGCAGTTCGTTTTAATTCGCGATTCGCCGTGTTGACATCAACCTGCGCGCGGTCAACATCGGTTTGCGCCGCGACGACTTGCTGCCGCGCCGACGCGACTTGCTGAAGCGCCGTGTCAATCGCCGCTTGCGAAGCGTTCAAACCCTGCTGCGCCTGCGAAAGCTGGTTTTGCGCCGCCGAAATCTGCGACTGCGTCACCTGCGTTTCATTCTGCGCCGCCTGCAAAGCCGCCGTCTGCGCGTCGGTGCTCGATTGCAGCTGATTCGGATCGAGCCGCACGAGCGATTGACCGCGCGTGACCTGATCGCCTTCTTTGACGTAGATTTCCTCGATTCGTCCCTGCACTTCACTCGTCAGATTGATAAACTGAATCGGTCGAATTTCGCCCGAAGACGTCACGGTCGAACGAAGTTCGCGGCGCGGTTCGACTTTAACGACAGTTACTTCCGGCGTGTCTTTTTTCGTCGCGAAAATAGTGGCGATGATGATGATTGACAACACAAGGACAAACGAAATTCCGATAACTATTTTACCTTTACGGCTGACAGCCATATTTATTATTTCCTCTATTGCGTGGAGTTTAAATTCTTAACGATGATGCAGCGCAAATATTATCTTGGCAAAGCGTCATTTCAACACTACGAGACGCCCGTTGATTTAGTTTCAAAAAAGTATGCGGCGCAGGCGGAAACCGAAACCGTCAGTTGATTTTTCGTTTCGCGTCCGCGAACTTTCATTTTTCGACTAAATTATCCGGCTAAAAACTCGAACGCGCGCAGCGAAGTGTCGCTTTTAAGATTTACGAACGTGCGTTTACGAGTTAAAATGTCTTTGCCATAAAATGTTCATATCAAAAAACGCAAGGTACAACGAAAATGATTAAATGCCAGACTTGCGGAACGGAAAATCTGGATGGTTCGCAATACTGCGACGAATGCGGCGGAAAATTAAAAAGCAATCACAACGAAACCCGAGTCGAAGCGTCGAGCTTTCCATCCCAATATCCGGAGACGCCGATTTTTCGGAACGCAAACGTGACATCGGTGGGGATTCCGGCGATTGTCGAAGAATTGAAATCTGAAGATGCCTTTAATCAGGATTCCGCCGCGCCGAAAAAAGGAGTTCACGCGACGCTGATTATCGAACGCGGCGAATCGGTCGGCGCGGAATTTACGCTTTCCGCCGAAGAATCGAATATCGGGCGATGGGACGCCGACAACGGAGTTTTCCCCGATGTTGATCTCGACGCGCACGATACGGAAGCGAAAGTTTCGCGGCGTCACGCGCGGATTGTTTTGCACGGCGGCAGATACACGATTGAAGATTTGGGTTCGACCAACGGAACTTTCGTCAATCGCGGTCGCCGTTTGATTCCGGGAAGCAAACAGGTTTTGCAGGACGGCGACGAAATCATCGTCGGAAAAACTTTTTTGAGATTTTATATCGCCGATTAATCAATTTTTAATATTTTCAACATTTAACACAACTAAAATGGCATATTGTCACGAATGCGGCTCGGAAGTCGCTCCAAATGATGTTTATTGTCCGTATTGCGGCATTTCGCTGCCGCCTTCTCCCGTTGCCGCTGCGGATGATAAATCAGTCGAATCTGTCGCCGACGAAAAAAACGGATCGGCGGAAACGCCGGAAAACGTGCGAATTTCAGGCGCGACGACAGCATCGGCAGCAAACGAAAACGATTCGGCAGATGATAATATTCTCAATTTGCGACCATCCGCCACTGACGATTATTCGAAATTGGAAACCGAAGAAAACTGGAATTTGAAAACCGAATCGGTCGAATTGCAGTTCGATCAACCGGCGCAATCGCTTGCGCCGCAGGAAAACGCCGCGCCGAAAGTAAATTCCGCGAACGAATCAAATTTCGCATCGTTTGAACCGCATAATTCGGCGGATTCGAGCGCCAAATCCGCTCCGGAAAACATCAAGGAAAGCGCTCCGGACGGACGGACGGCGAATGATTCAAACGGCGTTGACGATTTCAGCGCGACGATTCCGACATTTTCCGCAGCGCCGGAACCGCACTTTAATTCGGCGGCGAAAATGGCGGGCGAAGCGGAAAATAAACCGAGCGAGCCGTTAACTTTAGATGATTTGCCGCCCGCGAAACCGGCGGACGAGCAACCGCTCGAAAAAGGAATTGCCAAACCGGAAGACGAACTCGAAATTTCGCCGCCCGTGCAGTCGGTTTTTGATTCGGTGCGCATTATGGAACGCAGCGCCGCCGAAGAAAAAGCGGTGAAAAACGTTTTTGAATCTTCGCCGGCGGAAATCATTCAGCCATCGTTCGCCGCGCCGAAAGCGGAAATCGCGCCGCCGAGCAACATCGCCGAACACGACGCGCAAAAAGAAGATCGTTCGTACACGACGCCGAATTTTGCCAAAAGCGATACGGACGGCAAAAAAGCGGCGAAGCTGAAACCGCTCGACGAAGGCACGATTTTGAATAATCGCTACGAAATAATTCGCAAAATCGGCGGCGGCGGAATGGGCGCGGTTTATCTCGCGAGCGACAATAATCTCGGCGGCGTTTTGCGCGCGGTCAAAGAAATGGTGCAGTCGTATATCGGCGAAGATCAGCAGGACAAAGCGATCAACGATTTCAAACGCGAATCAATGATTCTCTCGACGCTCGATCATACTTCGATTCCGACGATTTACGATTATTTTTACGACGATAAAGAAAGCCGGTTTTATCTGGTGATGAAGTATATTTCGGGCGGCGATTTAGCGGCGCGTCTGCGTGCCGCGCCCGAAGGCAAAATTGACGAAAAAAGCGTGACCGAATGGGCGATTCAAATCGCCGACGTGCTCGATTATCTGCACAATCGCCCGTCAACGATTGTTTATCGCGACCTGAAACCGGCGAATGTGATGCTCGACGGCAATACGGGACGCGTGATGCTGATTGATTTCGGCATCGCCCGTTCGGTGAACAAAGAGGAAAAAGGCGTGACGGCGGTCGGGACGATGGGTTATGCGCCGCCCGAACTTTTCAGCGGCAACGTCGAGCCGCGTTCGGACATTTACAGTCTCGGTTCGACGATGTTTCATCTTTTGACCGGCGCCGATCCGCAGAGCAATCCGCTGCTGATTTTCGATTTTCAGAAAAATCCGCGCCCGCGCCAGATCAATTCGGCGCTGTCGGATCAAATCGAAAAAATTCTGATGCGCTCGGTCGAATACAACGCGCAGTCGCGATTCGCTTCGGCGGCGGAAATGCGCCGCGTGCTCGAAGAACATCTGGAAAACTTAAAAGCCGGACGCGTCAGTTACGGCACGAAAGAAACGCCCGCTTCGGTCGGACTGGAAAATCAGCCGGTCTTTTGCGGTTTTTGCGGACAGCGCATTATGGCGAGCGATATGTTCTGCGCATTTTGCGGTTCGCGCCAGCCGCTCGCGCAAAAAGGCGTTCACGCGGCGGCGCACACCTATTCAGCCGCGCGACCGGCGACGGCGAAACTGATGATTATGGGCACGAACGAACTCGAATCGCCGGTTTTTAATCTCGACAAAGACGAAAATTTAGTCGGCAGGCGCGATCCGCAGTCGAATATTTTTCCGGAAGTTGATTTGTCGAAATTCGATCCGCAAACGAAAATCTCGCGCCGCCACGCGCGCGTCTGGCGGCAGGACAGCAATTTTCTCGTCGAAGATTTGGGTTCGTCAAACGGAACAGTGGTGATTCCGGCGATCAGCGACACGATTCGATTGCTGCCGCATCAGCCGCACGTTTTGGTTAACGGCGATAAAATTCGTCTCGGCGACACGACCTTACATTTTGTGATCGGATAAACTTTTTTTGTAATTATTATGAATGCGCGAGCCGAAAGAACCGTTGCCGTCAAACCGGGCAGAACCCGCGAAGTTGTCGTTAATTTTACTCCCGAACGAGTGAAAGCGCCGTTTCTGCTGCGCTGCGGCGCGCTGACGATTGATTATATGATCGTCCTGGCGGCACCGGTTTTGGGAATTTTATTGACTCGTTATCTCGATAAAAGCTTTGTTTTGTTTAAGACGGAAAATACCGGCTGGCTCGTCGGCGCGCTGCTCGCGCTGACCAATCTGGTGATTTTTCCGCTGTTCAGCGGGCAATCAATCGGAAAGTTTTTAACCGGCACGCGCATCGTCAAAAAAGACGGCGGCGCGGTTTCGATGAGCCGCATTCTGGTTCGTCATCTGATCGGTTATCCGCTCACGATTTTGACCGGATGTCTCGGCTTTATTCTTTCGGCGTTCAATCGAAAAGGTCTGGCGCTGCACGATTTTTTGGCGGGAACAATGGTCGTTTACGGGCGGCGGAGAGTTCTGAAAAAGGAAACCGCCGAACAGGAAGCCAGCCGAATCACTTCGCATTGAGCCGAAAAAATCCGCAGTTTGAAATCAAGCTCGGTCAACAAATTTGTAAATTAAACGTAAATTGATATGCCTCGATTGATTATCAAAAATTCCGACCGCGTCATTGATGAAGTAGATTTGGCGCGGCTGCGGACGACCATCGGACGTTCGGCGCGTTCGGACGTTTGTATTCCCGATGCTTTCGCTTCGCGCCTGCACGCCGAAGTGCGGCAGGAAGGCGACGGTTACTGGCTGCAGGATTTGGGTTCGGCAAACGGCACGCGCTACAATAATTCGCTGGTCACGATGCCGATTCCGCTCGTCTCCGGCGGCGAAATTCAAATCGGCGAAACGACGATTGTTTTTGAAGACGAACGGCTCAAACGAAGCCGCAACGCGACGCTGATCGCGGACAACACGCAGGCGCTCGATCCTTCGATGACGATTGCGTTTTCCAATCGCAAAAATCCGACTTCGGAAATTCTCGATTCGCAGGTTTCTTCGCGCACCGATCTTTTGGGATTGATCAGCAAAGTTGGACTCGCGCTGCTGTCTTCGAGCGGACTCGACGAAACGCTTAATCAAGTCGCGTCGCTCGTTTTCGAAGCGGTTCCGGCGGAACGCTGCGTTATTATGCTGCGCGACGAATCAGCCGCCGACGGAATGAAAATTACGGTCGCGCGCGTGCGCGGCAAAGATGAACGCATCGAAGAAGTTCGGATCAGCCGCACCGTGATGGACGAAGTGATGAAAAACGGCAAAAGCGTTTTAACGAGCGACGCGCAGCACGATCCGCGCTACGCTTCGCAAACGATGGCGCTTTTGGGAATTCGTTCGGTGCTCGCCGTTCCTTTGAGCGTTGACGAGCGCGACGTGTTCGGCATCATCTACGCCGATTCGCCGACGTATGAAGCGACGTTTACCGAAGAACATTTGAAAATACTGACGACGCTCGCGTCGGTCGCGTCAATTCGCGTCGAAAACGCGAGTTTGCTCGAAGCGAGATTTCAGCGCGAGCGGATGGAGCGCGAACTCGAACTCGCCACCGAAATTCAGCAGCGTTTTCAGCCGTCCGCGCCGCCGAAAATGCCCGGTTACGAATTTCAGGGAATTTCGTTTTCGTGCTACGAAATCGGCGGCGATTACTATGATTTTATCGAGCGCCACGACGGAAAAATGCTGATCGCGCTCGGCGATGTGTCCGGCAAAGGAACCGCCGCCGCGCTGTTAATGTCGAGCGTTCACGCGGCGATGCACGCGCAGATTTCGGCGCGCAGTTCGCTCGATGAAACGGTCAGATCGGTCAATCAATATTTGGCGGAAAACACGCCGTCGAATCGTTTCGTGACGCTTTTCGCCGCCGAGCTCGATCCGCAGACGGGAATTCTCAAATACATTAATGCCGGACACAATCCGCCGCTCGTCGGTCGCGCCGGCGGTCAAATCGAACAGCTTTCAAGCGGCGGTTTTCCGCTCGGAATTCTGCCGTCGGCGGAATACGATGTCGGTGAATTGAAACTGAATTCGGGCGATTCTTTAATTGTTTATTCGGACGGCGTTTCGGAAGCGAATAATTTAATCGAAGAAGAATTTGGGATGGAAAGATTGACTGAAGTAATCAGAAAAAATCTGAAAGCCTCCGCCGCCGGAATGCGCGATAAAGTCGAATCAGCGCTTTCCGCGTTTACGCAAACCGCACCGGCGAATGACGACATAACATTGGTGATTGTTAAAAAAACATAGGTTTCAAGTTTCAGGTTTCAAGTTAAGAACAACCGAGTTTCCTCCAACCTGAAGCTTAAAACCTGAAACTTGAAACTAATTCCTCGCAATTTGCCCGTAGAGCCACGCTTTTGCCATTCTCCATTGACGATTGACCGTCGCGACGCTGACGCCCAAAACTTCCGCCGTTTCTTCGATGGAAAGCCCGCCGAAATAGCGCAGTTCGACGATTTTCGCTTTTTGCGCGTCCATTTTTTCCAAATTTTCAAGCGCCTCGTCGAGCGCGAGAAGTTCGTGCGATTTTTCGTTTGAGACGACTAAAATTTCTTCTTCGAGCGGCAGTTTTTCCGCGTCGCCGCCGCGTTTGTCGGCGGTGTGTTTGCGCGCGTGGTCAACGAGAATGCGGCGCATAATCTGCGCGGCGATGCCGAAAAAATGCGCGCGATTCTGCCATTTCACCTGTTTCTGATCAATTAGTTTCAAATACGCTTCGTGAACGAGCGCCGTCGGCTGCAACGTGTGGCTCGCGCGCTCGCGCCGCAAATAATTGCCCGCCAAATTGCGCAGCTCGTCATAAATTAATGGCAGAAGACTGTTGACGACTTCGGTGTTTCCGTCGGTCAATTCGATTAAAAGTCGCGTTATTTCGGGCGAAGTATTTTGGCTCATAAAAAAGAAAAATGATTTTATCGGTTCGACGCTTCGGAATTATAAAGAATTCGCAAATTTGTATCAAACGCAGAATTTGCGCTGACACGAAATCCGCAAAATTTACGCGTTGATTCTTGAGCAGGCGAAAAATCGCCGCCGTTTCATACTCGAAAAGGAGCGTAAAAATGAACAAAAACTTTTATCTATTCGCATTATTAATCGCAATCATATTTTCCGCGCAGACGGCTTTCGCCGATGTCAAAATCAAAACGCGCCAAACGATGAGCGGGCAAACGTATGAAAGCGCGACGTTTATCAAAGGAAAACGACAGCGCACCGAACAAAATATGGGTTCGGTGAAAACCGTGAGTTTGACGCAGTGCGATTTGCGCCGTTATGTGCAGATGAATCCGGCGTCGAAAACTTATTTGGTCAATCAATTTAACGCCGCCGTCGCCGAAAATCCGCAGACGGTCGCGGCGAACGAAAAAACGACTGACAAAGTCGTGCGCGCGGGCGGCACGATCACAACAACTTTAACTACGAAAGACACGGGCGAGCGCAAACAGATGTTCGGCTTTCCGGCGAAACATTTGATTATCACGATGCAAACCGTTTCGTCGCCGGACGCGTGCAGCCCGTCGAACACCAAAATGCAGTTTGACGGCTGGTATATTGACGCCGAATTTGTGCTCAACTGTAATCAGAATTACGGATACGCCAATAATTCGGCGGGAAAAAACGGCGGCTGTCAGGATAAACATCAAATGAAGCAGATCGGCGCGGCGAATCGCGGTTATCCGGTTTACGAAAAAATGACGATGTTTGATGAAAGCGGCAAGGAAACTTTCTCGACCGTCAGCGAAGTCGTCGAGCTTTCCAAAGCGACTTTGGACGCCGCGCTGTTTGAAATTCCAACCGATTACCGCGAAGTTTCCGACGCGGCGCAGATGTATAACGTCGCGCAGACGGACGATTCGACCGATTCGCCGAACAGCGCGGCGAATTCGGGCAATGCAGCAAATTCAACGATGAAATTGCCCGCGCAAAGTTCGGCGAGCAGCACGGCAAAACCGGTAGCGCTTGCGGCGAAACAGCCGGGAATTGTGCGCATCGGCGTTACGGTCAAAACCGGCGCGGTCGGCGAAGGCATTGCGGCGGCTGATTTAGCGGCGGCGGTGCAGAACACGTTCGGCGAATTTTTAAAAGGCACAAAAATCGAAGTCGTTCCGCTCGAAGCCAAATTAGCCGCGCTCGTTGATGGCGAAGCGTCGAAAAAAGAATGCGATTTCGTGCTATACGCCTCGGTCGCGCATAAAAAAGGCGGCGGCGGATTCGGCGGAATGTTCGGCAAGATGGCACCGGTTCTCGGCAGTCTCGCGCCGGTTGCGGGAATGGGCGGCAGCGTCGCCGGTGCGGTTGCCGGACAAGTCGCTTCGACGGCGATCATCTCGGCTTCGCAAGTCTCGTCAAACGTTAAATCGAAAGACGAAATCACGCTCGACATCAAACTAAATCAAACGGGCGGCGCGGCTGTTTTAACGAGACAATTCAAAAACAAAGCCAAATCGGACGGCGAAGACATTCTTTCGCCGATCATCGAACAAGCGGCGGAAGCGATTGTCACAAGCGCCAAAAAATAAAATCGCGCGCGTAAAAGCAAAGAATCTGATTTTGCTTTTACGCGCGAAAAAAAACAAATATACCGAATATAAATTTATGTTACGTTCAATCAGTCGCTTGTTTCTTTTCAGCGTTTTAGTTTTCGGCTTTGCCGTTGTGTCGACTGCGGCGCAAGATCGTCCGATGGACAGGGAAATGCGCTTTCCGGTGAAATTCGCGCCGGGCGCAAATTCGGCGACCGTCAAAAAACGCATCGCGCTCGGCACATCGCACACTTACACCGTGCGGGCGAAAGAAGGTCAGACGATGACCGTTATTTTAACGACGGGAAAAAGCACTTCGTTCACTGTTTACGCGCCGACCGAAGGAATCATCGAAGGGGCGGACGGCGAAACGATGTGGCGCGGAATGCTCAACGAATCGGGCGAATACCAAATCACCATCGGCACGGACAAAACGGCGAATTATACGCTCGAAATCTTCGTTAAATAATTCGGGCGCGATTCGCAAACGGTTTTTAGCCGAAAAGCGTTGAGTTTACTGACTGAATCAGTCAGTAAACTCAACGCTTTTTGCTGCGTAAATTGAATTAAAACCGCTGAAATGAGCGGCTGCACAGCGTCTCAAAGCTATATTGCAAACGTGCAAAGTCATTCTGCAAGTCTGCAAAACCTTACTGCAAGCGTGCAAAGTGTCATTGCACGCTTGCAGTAAGAACAATTCGCTAAATTAAATCGCGTGCTGCGCTCAAAATAAGTTAAAAAATTAACGATTGAGCGGACATTTAGCCGCAGAAAACATTTGTTACAAATTTTTCAATTTTTGTTGATACTTTCGCCGCGCTTCCCGCGCGTTAGATATCAGCAGCCGCAAAAATCATTTTGAAAAGGAGAGAAAATTTATGAACAATCAAACGAACAGCGCCGCCGCAATGCAGATGGAAATGCCGCCCGAAGCCGTTTTGACGAACATCGCGTTCGGCGCGATGATGACGCAGGCTTTGTCGGTCGCGGGAAAACTCGGCATCGCCGATTTGCTGGCGGACGGTGAGAAAACAGTCGCCGAATTGGCGAGCGCGACCGATGTTCACGAGCGTTCGCTTTATCGCATTCTGCGCAGTTTGGCGGGCAGCGGCGTTTTTCGCGAAACGAGCGCGCAGACTTTCGCCAACACGCCGGTTTCCGACGCGCTGCGCCGGGACGCGGCGAACTCGATGCTCGGCGGCGTGATTTTTATGGGCGAACAATGGCATTACAACGTTTGGGGCAATATGATGCACAGCGTCAAAACCGGAAAGACGGCGTGGGGCGCAACGCACGGCGCGGAAGTTTTCGACTGGTTCGCCGCGCATGCGGAAGAAGCCGAAATTTTCAATCGCGCGATGACCGATATGAGCGTTTCGGTCGCGCCCTTCATCGTCGAAGCGTATGATTTTTCCGGCATCGAAACGCTCGCCGACATCGCAGGCGGACACGGTTATCTGTTATCGCAGATTTTGCGAGCGAATCCGGAAATGAACGGGGTTTTGTTTGACGTGCCGCCGGTGATTGCGGGCGCGGCGAGCTTACTCGAAAAAGAATCGGTCGCTGATCGCGTCGAAACGGTCGCCGGCGATTTCTTTCGCGAAGTGCCGAGCGCCGACGCGTATATTATGAAACATATTATTCACGATTGGGACGACGAAAAATCCGTCGCGATTCTGAAAAATATCAACCGGGCGATGGCGGAAAACGGCAAACTGCTGATCGTTGAAACCGTTGTGCCCGAAGGCAACGAGCCGCATTACAGCAAATTGCTCGATCTCGAAATGCTCACGTCGCCCGGCGGTGCGGAACGCACGGCGGAAGAATATCGCCAACTGCTGGAATGCGCCGGTTTTCGCCTGACGCGAATCATTCCGACCAGATCGCCGTTTTCCATTGTCGAAGCGGTCAAAGCGTAAAAAAGGTTTGTTTCGTCTGCCATTTAATTTAACCGAGTTTACGCGAAAAAGGCGGGAAGTTGTTCCCGCCTTTTTTTATTTTTCGTGATTGTGCAGTTGGCGTTCGTGCCCGTTTTCGATTTGTCTTGCAGCCGACGATTTACTTGCTGTGTAATTTCTGTGCGAGCATTTGGAAACGCGGTTCCCGGTGCAGATTTTCGAGTCGCGGGTCGGCGTTGACAAAATTAAAGCTGTGGTTGTTCGACGCTTCGGATTTTTCGAGCCATTCGAGCGCTTGTTCGCGCTCGCCGAGCGCGTTGTAAGCGAGCGCGATTTCCTCGGCAAAGGCGAACGGATTGTTTTTTATTTCGTCGGTTTCAATCGCCTTTTTTAAGTTAACCAGAATTTCCTGCCGATTTCCGTTCATCGCCTCGATTTGCGAGCGAATAATCGTCCAGCCGGGATCGTTGTTTCCGCCGCTGTAACTGTATTCTTTGCGAAACGCATTCATCGCCGCGTCCGCATCGCCGAGCGCCTGGTAAATCCAGCGTTTGGTTTTGTGCGCCGGAACAAAACTTTCATCGAGCGCGAGCGCGCGGTCGGCGGCGATCAATCCTTGTTCGTATTGCCGCCCGTAAAAATAAGCCTGACCGAGCGCCGATTTGATCGAAGGCGCGTTCGGGTCGAGCTGTTCGGCGGTTTGCGCTTCGCTGATCGCTTCGGTCGAGCGTCCCATCGCCGAAAGCGTTAACGAAAACCAGTGATGCGCCTGCGCGTATGAAGGATTTATCTGAATTGCGCGCCGAAACTCGAGTTCCGCACCGCTGCGGTCGCGTCTTCTGAAAAATTTGATGTAGCCGAGCGACGTATGCGCCGATTCGAGATTGTCGTCAATCGCGAGAGCTTTCAGCGCTGCGGCTTCGGCTTTATCATAAGCGTCGTGCGGCGGCGTGACATCATAGAGATTCAGAAGCAGATAAGCGTCCGCCAAACCGATGTAAGCGAGCGCGAAATTTGGGTCTTCGAGCAGCGATTGATTAAACGTGAAAATCGCTTTGCGCAGATTTTCCGGCGAGCGATTAGTCATTTGGTAACGCCCGACTAAAAGTAGTTCATACGCGAACGCGTTTTTTGTGTAACTGCGCGAAATAATCTCTTTTTCAAGCGGCAGCGGTTCGATGGCGAGCGATTTCCACACTTTTTCAGCGAGTTTAATCTGCAAATCAAACAAGTTGCCGTCGCTTGCCGTGAAAGTTTCCGACCATAAAACCTGACCGTCAGCCGAATTGACCATTTCGGCGGCGATGGCAAGATCGTCGCCGTCTTTTTTGAGATCGCCGCGAATAACGTAAATTGCTCCCAGATCGGCGGCGATTTTCGTCAAATCTTCGTTGGCGACCGAACGCGCCGAATATCCGGAAATAACGTTTAAGCGCTTGATGTGTCCGAGTTTTCTCGTCAGCGCGTCCGCCAAACCGCTGCCGAGATTGACTTGCTGCGGATCGGCGCTTTTAAACGGGAGAACGACAATCGAATGATTTTGAAAGTTTTGCGGCGGCGCTGAGCCGCGCGCGAATTTGAAGCCAATCTGATATCCGTATTTCGCGCCGTACTGCAAAACGCCGAGTCCGACAATCAGAACGAAAAGCCCGACTAAAGCGTAAATCGCGGTTTTTCGGCGCGATTTTTTCGGCGGCGCAACGGTGAATTCGCGCGAGCTGCCGTCGTCCGTTTGGTCGGGCGGCTCGATGAACAAAGTTTCTTCGTTGTGCAGATTAAAGTTTTTCGTCGAAGGCGTCAGATGCTGTTTGGCTTCGTCCGCTTCGGTCGCGCCGCTCGGAAAACTGCCGAGGTTGCGATTGCTCGCCGAAAAATTACTGAAAAAATAGTGGTAGCCGACATTCTCCAGAATCGTCTGAAATCTTTCTTCGGCGCGCAGAATATCGAAAACCGGTTCGACGCCGACCCAGTTGAGCCACGCTTCTTTAATCGCAAACGCATCTTCGAGCAGTTCGAGCGCTTTGTTTTTGTCTTTCAGATAACAGTAAACGAGCGACAGTTGATACGGCGAAACGTAACGCGTTTCGGCGAGATTGAGCAGTTTTTCTAATTTGTCGTGCGCTTGTTCGATTTGTCCGTCCGCCGCGTAGCTTTCGGCTTCGGACAAAAGCGAAAAAACGCTGTCGTTAAACAGCTCTTTGGCTTTTTGAATTTCTTTGACCGATTCGGCGGTTTTCCCGATGATGCGGTAAATTTTGCTCAAACCGTAATATCCGAGTCCGTAAGTCGGAAACTCGGCGATTAATTTTTTATACTGCGCGATTCCTTCTTCATAACGGCGCGCGTAGTAAAATCCCCAGCCGAGATTGTGCAGATTAAACGGCGTGAGCGGATCGAGATCGAGACCGCGCCTGGCGTATTCCAAACCTTCGGCGAAACGTCCTTCGCAGTAAAGCACAATCGAATACCAGACGAAAGCCGAAGCGTTGTTCGGATTGAGTTCGAGCGCGCGCGCCAGATGATGTTCGGCTTGCGACCAATCGTAATTTCCGGCGTGCAGCGAAAAACCGAGACTCGCGTGTCCTTCGGATAATTTATCGTCAATTTCGATGGCTTTCGTCGCCGCCGCAATCGCCGACTGAAAACAATCCTGCGGCGGCAAAACGCCGAAGATGCCGAGCCAGTTGTAATAATCGGCGGTTCCGGCATAAGCGTGCGCGTAATTCGGATCGGTCGCAATCGCTTCGTGAAAACTGACGAACGCTTTGGCGAATCCGTCTTCGGTAAACGAATTGAAATAATATCTGCCGCGCAAATACTGCTCGAACGCTTCCGGGCTATTCGTTCCGCGCCGCGAAAATTCTTCGCGCTCGCTGCCGGTCAGCTGCGGCAGTAAAACTTCGATGACTTTGTTGGAAAGCGTATCTTCGAGCGAAAAAACATCGGCAAGCGTTTCATCAATCGAAGTCGCCCACACCGTCGCATTTTCCGCCACGTTTAATAATTGGACGGTGACGCGCAAACGGTCTTTTGCCTTTTTGATGCTGCCGTCGAGAATATAATCAACGTTCAAATCTTTTCCCGCCTGAATCGGATCGCTCAAATTCTCGCGAAAAGGCAGAATCGAACTGGTCGGGCGCACGACGAAGCGACGCACTTTGCTGAGCCGCGCGATCAGCGCGTCCGCCAATCCCAAACCGAGAAATTTATCGCCCGTATCTTCGTTCGGAATCAAATTCATAAATTTGAACGGCAGAACGGCGAGCGATTTTCCTTGTTGAGCGGGAACGGGGCGCGCCATTTTCGCTGTTTTGGCGGCGAATGAAGGTTTGGCTTTGGCGATTTCGCCGCGCAGATGGCGGGAAATGTCGGCGGAAAATTCCTGCACCGAATCGTAACGGTCGGACGGACTTTTGCCGAGCGCTTTGAGAATAATATTGTCGAGATTTTCCGCCAATTCGTTTTTTAAATCGGCGCGCGTCGTTGAGCGAACGCGGGCAAATTTATCTTCGGCGTCGGCGTATTGCGGCAGCAGATTCGCGTTTTTATCTAAAATCGAACTCGGCGCGTCGGGCGCGACTTCGCAGATGACCTGCGAAACTTCGTGCAGCGCGCGACCGGCAAAATTATACGGGCGATGTCCGGTTAAAAGCTCGTAGAGCAGAATTCCGAGACTGTAGATGTCGCTCGACGGCGTGATTTCGACGCCGCAAACCTGTTCGGGCGAAGCGTAATCCGGCGTCATCAAACGCATCAGCGAAGCGGTCGGATTGACCGATTCGTGAATCAAATCCGGATTGAGAACTTTGGCAATTCCGAAATCGAGTAGTTTCGGCACGTCGTGACGCGTAACGAGAATGTTGCTCGGTTTAATATCGCGGTGAATAATCTGTTTTTCGTGCGCGTATTGCAGCGCCGAGCAGAGTTTCTGAAAAACTTTGAGGCGTTCGCGCGTGCTCAGGCGTTTTTTGTCGCAAAAATTATAAAGCGTATCGCCTTCGATGTATTCCATCACGAAATACGGCATTCCGTCGTCGGTCGTGCCGCCGTCGAGCAGGCGAGCGATAAACGGATGCTCGAACGACGCTAAAATCTGGCGTTCGTGGCGAAAACGGCGCACGATAAAGTCCGAATCCATTCCGCGTTTGATCAGTTTGATCGCGACTTGCTGAGAAAATTCGCCGTCGGCGCGCGTCGCGTGATAAACCGCGCCCATTCCGCCGCGCCCGATTTCTCTGGTGAGCCGGTAAGCTCCGATCAATTTGCCGATCATCGAATCGGCGTCGTTTTCGCCGGAAATTTCGTCGAACGATTGAGATAAGATTTTTTTCGCCGAAGAATTAAGAAAACCGCTGTTCGTCCACACGGGCGATTCGATAAAACTGTCAGCCGATTCATAGTCGGCGAGGAGCTTTTCAATTTCGCTGCGCAAGGATTGATCGTCGCCGCAGCTTTCTTTGAGATACAGTTCGCGCTGATCGGGCGACAGGTCGAGTGCCGATTGAAAAATTGCTTCAATTTGTTGCCAGCGGTCAGGGGACATTAGATGTGTTTATTACCAAACGAGAAAATAAATTTTACTACGAATTTTTGAAACAATAAAGACGCGTCGCTGCTCGTTTCAGGTTGTCATTAATTGATTGATCGAGAGCGTTAAATTGAAATAAGAAAATACATTAAATCGAGCGTTTGGTAAACGCATTGACGGCGAAAGTAAAGACGCGCAGAATTGAACGGATAAACTGATTTTAGCCGTGTTAAAAGTTGTTGACCTCGATGTTAAATTGAATTACTATTGATTCAGCGAAGTTCTTCGCAGTTCAAAATAAACGCCGCAATGCCTCCTAAACAAAAGAAAATCAAATTAATATATTTCGTCGTCTTTACGCTGCTGCTGATCGGAATGGTGCCGCTCGTGCTGACCGGCTGGTTTCTCTCCGAACGGAGCGGACGCGAATTGCGCGCGGTCGAAAATCGCTACCAAACGCAGCTCGTACAGGAAAAGGCGCGCCAAATCGAAGTTTTCGGACAGCATTACGGCGATCTGGTCAAAGGATTTTCCGGCGCGCTCGAACTTTCGGCGCATTTATCGGCGCTTTCCGCCCAGCCGACCGAAGAAAAACTCGGCGCGACGCTGAAAGAAAATCCGAATTTGCTCGCGCTTTATGTGAAACCGGTTGACGCCGAATCGCTGTCGGCTTTTCGTGCCGAATCAATTACGAAAACGGAAATCGAAAAAATTTCGGAAAACTCGCTGGCAAATTTGGGAACGCAAAAAGTGATGTTCGGCGAACCGCAAAAAATCGCTTCGAGTGGCGAATTGGTTTTGACGGTCGCCGCGCCGGTCGTCGTTCGCGGAAATACGATTGCGGCGGTGATCGCGGTCGTTTCGATGCGCGAAATCGCCAGAAATATCGTCGGCGCGAAATCGTTCAGCGAAGAAGAATTGTGGAAATCCGGTTTGCCGATTGTGTTCGTCGTTGATGATCGCGGACGCGCGGTTTTTCACCCGGACGCCAATCTGGTCGGCGCGCAAAAAACGCTGGCGGATTTGCGCATCGTGCAGGAATGGCTCGAATCGAACCGGCAGATTCAATCGGCGCTCGTGCCTTTTTCGGCGGAATACGCCGGACAAAATCACGAAATGATCGGCGCTTATTCGACCGTCAGCTTCGGAAAAAACCTGAATTTCGGCGTGATTACGATGCAGGACGAAGAAAAAGCGCTCGCGTCGGTCGGCGAAATGCGCTGGCAAACGTGGCTCATCAGTCTCGCGTTCGCGCTTGTCGCCGTCATCGTCGGCTTCATTCTCAGTCGTCTTTTAACCGCGCCGATTCTGAAATTAGCGGCGGCGGCGGAAAAAATTGCGGAAGGTGATTTTTCAACGCGCGTCGAAACGCAGAATATGACGGAAATCGGAATGCTCGGCAAGGCGTTTAACGTGATGAGCGACAATATCGAGGAACACGTCGCGAAATTGGCGCGCGCCGCTGAAGACAACCGCGAACTGTTTGTCGGCACGGTCAAAGCGCTCGCCGCCGCGATTGACGGAAAAGATCGCTACACGCGCGGTCATTCGGAAAGGGTTTCGCGCGTTTCGGTCGCCGTCGGTCAGCGGCTCGGAATGAACGCCGCCGAACTCGAAACTTTGCGCATCAGCGCGCTGCTGCACGATGTCGGCAAAATCGCGGTGGACGATGCGATTTTGAAAAAACCGGCGGCGCTGACCAACGACGAGTTTGAAATTATGAAAACTCATCCGCAACGCGGCTACAAAATTATGTCGCAGATTCCGGCGATGAAAGACTTTCTGCCCGGAATTTATATGCACCACGAAATGATTAACGGGCAAGGTTATCCGCAGGGTTTGACCGACCGCGAAATTCCTTTGATGGCAAAAATCATTTCGGTCGCCGACACGTTCGACGCGATGACGATTGACCGACCGTATCAAAAAGGAATGGCTCTGCCAGTCGCGCTCGACCGCATCAAGAGTTTTGTCGGCACGCGCTACGACGGACGCGTCGTGCAGGCGCTCGTCGAAGCGTGCAACGACGGGCAAATCGGCATCGGCGTCGTCAAATTGCGCGCCGCCCAAACAACTGATTCCGATGCGGCTCCGCTGCTCGAAAAACAAGTCGCGTAGTGGAAAATCAAAATCAGAAGTTAGAGATTAGAGGTTAAGAAGTCAAAAGGCGGAAGTTGATGTTCAGAGGTCGAATGTAATTAAAAATCAAAAGCTGGAATCAAGCTAAAAAATTAAAAAGAACAAGAGGTAAACAAAATGGGCTCCCAGGAAATATGGCAGGTTGCTGTTCAGGATAAGGTTTATGAAGCGGAATTGGAAGAAATGATTCAGTGGATCAAAGAAGGCTCGATTTTGCCGGAAGACAAAGTGCGGCGCGGCAATCTGCGCTGGCTCGACGCCGGAAAAATTCCCGAACTGAAAAATTATTTTCAAAAAACATCAATTGCGGCTGAGGAAACCGATCTCAGTTTGAGTCCGGTCGCCGAAATGCCCGAAAACGTGCAGGTTTTTACGCATTTTCAAATCGGTCAGGAAAATCCCGAATTTCGCAGCGAAGTCGGCGGCGGAATAATGGCGGCGCACGGCGGCATTCACACGACAACTTCCGGCGCCGCGCCGGTCGTGTCAATCGAAACGAATCACTGTTCGGTTCACGCCGACCGCGATTACGAATACGTTTGCGAAATCTGCGGCTGTTTTTTCTGCAAAGATTGCCCGAATACGTTCGGCAGCAACGTCAAAATTTGTTTGAGCTGCGGCGGTTTGTGCGTCGAACGCCAGGAATTTGAACGGCGCGGCAATAAAATCGTCGGCTCAATCAATAAACCGTATCCGCGCGTTGAAACGCAGGTTGCCGAAGAAACGAAAGCGCCGGACACGAAACTACGAACGGCGGATTTATTGTTCGCTTTCCGTTATCCGCTGCGTTATCCGCTGACGCTCGCATTGTGCGCCGCGTTATGCGCCGCGCTCGTCGCCGGACAAGCGCTGCTCGCGGTCGGCGGCAGCATTCTGCTCGCGGCGTCCAGCGCAATTACGCTGCTTTTCCTTGTCTTAACTTTTTCGGTGATGTTCAAAACGATTGAAAACGCCGTGCAAAACAAACCCGAACTGAACTTTCTGCCGCCGCTCAATCGTTATACTTTTTGGGAAGATTACATTCATCCGGTTTTTACCGGCGCGGCGGTTTATCTGGTTTCCTTTTTTCTGTTTATCGTGCTCGCGCTCGGAGCCGGAGCGTATTCTTACGCGACTTACGCCGACACGGTGGAAAAAGTTAGATCCGAAGCCGATCAATCGCAGAAAAGCGTCAGCGCCGCGCTCAAATCGGTGCAGAGCGGAGCTTCGCTGGGCTATCAAAATCCCGATCAATCCGCCACTGATAATCAGCCGCAAAAAGCCTTGCCGAATACGCTCGCAAGTGATTTTACAGATTTATTCGGCACCGATTATTTAGCCGATACGACGCAGCTCGAACGAGTCGTCGCGTCATTTATGCGTTTGTCGGTTTATTTTCATATGCCGGTATTTTTCGCTTTTCTGCTCGGCGTTTTAATATTTCCGGCAGTTTGCGCCGTCGCCGGTTCGACACGTTCGGCGATCAACACTTTTGACGTTTCGCTCGCCTGCAAAATCATCAAAGACTTCGGCTTCGATTACGTCAAAATCGTTTCGCTCACGGTTATTCTGGCGGCTGTGACATTGGCGACCGCCGCCGGAATTTACCGGCTGTTTTCGTTGTTCGATCTGCGGCTTTTCGGATTAGTAACGGCGATGACGGCAGGCAGCGTTTTGTTTTTTTATTTTTGGACAGCGCTTTCTTCGGTTTTGGGTACGGTTATTTTCAAAAATCAAGAGCCGGAAAATCAAATTTAATCCGGCTCGTCTAATATTAACGATTACGCAATTTCTCGGTTTTTCTCCCGCGCTTCCACAATTTTTTCTTCCACATTTTTTAGACAAATCAAATAAAAAGAAGAAGCAAATTTTATGGAATCTGTGGATGTCAAAGAAATTTGGCAAGTTGATGCGGGCGGCGAAATTTACGAAGCCGAATTCGGCGAATTGGCGCAATGGATTTTTGAAGACGCGCTGCTGCCGCAGGACAAAGTGCGGCGCGGCAATCTGCGCTGGATTGAAGCGCGAAAAGTTCCGATTCTGAGCGGATACTTTAAAGATCGGGAAAACGGCGCTGCGCCGCCCGATTTTTCCGCGCTTAAGGCGGCAAACGAAATTGCCGGAGAACACGAGCAGCTTTCGGCGACGTCCGAACGTTCTTTTGCCGGTTCGCCGGTTGATCGGCTGATCGCCGAAGACAATGAAAACCGGCTGGCGAACGATAATGTTTCAGCCGCAAAATCGCCCGGCGCAAAAAACGTTTTCGCATCAAGCGATTCCGCTTTAAAGATTAATAAAAATTCCGAGCAATCTCGATTTTGCGGCGTTCACGCGGATTCGGCGGCGGAATATGTGTGCACAACGTGCGAAAGCGCTTTTTGCCGGGAATGCCCGACTTCATACGGCGGCAGCGTCAAAATCTGCCCGTTTTGCGGCGCGATGTGCCAAACGATCAAAAAAATTGCCGAGCAAAAAAATAAACAGATTAAAATAGCCGCCGAAGCGGAAAATTTTGGTTTGAACGATTTCGTCCGCGCGTGCGCGCATCCGTTCAAATTCAAAGCGAGTTTGATTTTCGGCGCGCTGATGTTCGTCTTTTTTTCCATCGGACAATCGGCGGCGGCGCTCGGCGGAATGATTTTTGTATTCGCCGCGCTTTTTTGCGTGCTCGCGTCGAATATGCTGACTTTCGGCATTTTGGCGAACACGGTCGGCAACTTTTCGCAGGGAAAACTCGAATCGAATTTTATGCCGGATTTCGATGATTTTTCGTTGTGGGACGATGTCGTTCATCCGTTTTTTCTGTCAATCGGCGTTTATCTGTCGAGCTTCGGACCTTTTATTTTAGTTTTAATCATCGGCGCATATTTGGTTTTCAGTTCGATGACATCGCAGGCGAACGCGGTGCAGAACGAGCTGACGAAAATTCCCGGAACCGATTATTACGACAATCAAAAAACGCATCAGCAATCCGAAGAAGTGCGGCGGCTTTTGGAGAGCGTGCGGCAGGAAACCGAAAGCAATATCATTCGGCACAAAGCGGCTGAATCGCAAATAAAGTTTTCCTCCGACGGCAGTGAGGAAGCGGAATTTGCCGAGTTAAACGCGATGATTGAAGAATCGCGGCGCGCGCAGCTCGAATCGGTAGCGGGAACTTCGCCGGAAGTTCAGGCGCGCCAATTCAATCAGATGTTTCGCAACTTTCTGAACCTCGCCGCGCCGCTGGTCGTCATCGGTTTTCTCGCACTTTTGTGGGGAATTTTCTATTTTCCCGCCGCCTGCGCCGTCGCCGGTTACACGCGCTCGTTTTTCGCCGTGCTCAATTTGTCAATCGGTTTCGACACGATCAAACGGCTCGGCGCCGATTACTTGAAAATATTATTGATGTACGTCGCCGTCGGATTTTTAATCGGCGGCGCGAGCGTTTTGCTGAACGTAATTTTCGCCGCGTTCGATTTGCCGGCAATCGGCAATTTGCCGGTGAAAATATTCGGCAGCGCCGTGACATTTTATTTTTCAATCGTTTTTTCGTGCGTTCTCGGCTACGCGCTGTTTAAAAATTCCGGCAAGTTGAAACTTTCCCGCTGACCGGAAGCGCGGCGAAACAGCGCGCAAATTTGTTGATTGAAAAACGCCCGTTTGTTTGACGGGCGTTTCTTTTTTATAATCGAAACTTTAGGTTAGGTACTTCAAAGTACCAATTTTTGATAAAGGAATTATAAATAAAGTTTTGAATTTTGAAGCGGACGAAAAATCCGTCATCTAAAATCCAAAATCCAAAATCCATATATGGCATTTTTTTGGAAGCGAAAAAAAGACGAAGACAAATTTTCAACCTCAATTTTAGGGCTTGATAAATCAATCGAAGAACTACAGGCGCAGGAAGCGGCGGTTGAGAAAGAAATCGGCGTGCGTTTTTACAAGGCAATCGAGAAAACTCGGTATTCGATCAACAACAAACTCGACACGATTTTTGAGAATCGCAAGCAAATTGACGAACAGTTTCTCGATGAGCTCGAAGAAATGCTGATCTCGACCGACATCGGCGTCGAGACGACGATGCAGATTTTAGACGCGGTTCGGCGCGGCGTCTCAAGACAGGAAATCAGCGATTTGCAGGCGCTCAAACGTATTATGAAGCAGGAACTTTTGACGATTCTGCATCATTCCGCCGAACGCGGCGTCGCCAGTGAAACGAAATACAGCCTCGACATCAAGCCGTATGTTTTGATGGTCGTCGGCGTCAACGGCGTCGGCAAAACGACGACGATTGGAAAACTCGCGCAGCGCATTAAGAATGAAGGAAACGGCGTTTTAATCTGCGCCGCCGACACGTTTCGCGCCGCCGCTTCCGACCAACTCGAAATCTGGGCGGAACGCGCGGGCGTGCAAATCGTTCAGCAAAAACAGGGAACCGATCCGGCGGCGGTTTTGTTCGACGCGCTCAAAGCGTCAAAAGCGCGCAACGCCGACGTTTTGATCGTTGACACCGCCGGACGACTGCACAACAAATCGCATTTGATGGCGGAACTCGAAAAAATGAAACGCATCGCCGCCCGCGAAGTCCCGCAAGCGCCGCACGAAACGCTTTTGGTGATTGACGCCGTCACCGGACAAAACGGACTCGAACAAGCCCGCCAATTCCTGAAAACCGCCGACGTCACCGGCATCGTCTTAACCAAACTCGACGGCACAGCCAAAGGCGGCATCGCCGTCGCCATCGCCAAAGAACTAAATCTCCCGATCCGCTACGTCGGCATCGGCGAACAGGTTGACGATTTAATGGTTTTCGACGCAGAAAACTATGTGAACGGTTTATTTAACTGAAAATTAACAATCTATGTTTGAAGTTAAAAAGAATGAAAATTCAGATAGTTTACAAGTGAATTCTGAGTATGCCTTATTTTATAATGGTCAATTCGTTGACAATGTATTGGTAGAAAAATAAGGTAATAGTTATCATTCTGATGAAGAAATAACATATGGAATAGAATCTCTACATAAGTATGAAACTAAATTTTTAATGAGTTTTAATATCTATGAATTTAGCTACAGGCGCAGCCTGTAGAAAACGACAACGAATTATCAAGCCTGTTTACAGGCGGCAGAATCGAGTCCGCTATTTTTCTGTCGCCTGTAAACAGGCTCAAATGAAGTTGCTTTAGTGTCTACAGGCTTGCGCC
>SXVE01000500.1 GCA_005790265.1 Acidobacteriota bacterium
CGCCCGACGTTCGGCGCGACTAAATAATCAGCTCGTTCGAGTTCGGGCGGCATTCGTTCTTCGTGATAAGGCAAAGTAAGGCGCAGCGCGGAAACGCCGACGCGGTTGAAAACTTTGCACAAATCGAAATAAGTTCCGGCTTTCGCATTCCAGTGCGGCAGAACGACAACCGCCGATTTTTTGTTTTCCGAATGCGGGAAAAATCTGGCGCGAACCGTATTGTTTTCTTCGGAAGTCGTTTCGATTCCGCTCGTCCACGTCAAATTATTTTCCGTTAGTTTGTAATCTGTAATTTCGGGCGAAAAGAAAAATTCGTCGCTGTTTACCAAAACTTTTTTCGTGTAATCGCGGAAAAATTCACGCGGATCAATGCCGTTCGCCGTTTTGTCTATAAATTCCACGCCCCAGCCGAACGGATGCACGACGCGATTGTCGTTCAAAAAAGCAAAATGGCGTTCGCGCCGGTGCATATAGCGTTTGAGCATAAGCATTGATGGTAAAAAATCGGCGCGCGCTTGGCAAACGAAGAGTTTTAGCCACAGACTTACGCAGATAGACACGGATTTTAAGAAAAGAGATAAGGACAAAATTAGCCACGAATTACACGAATTACACAAATAAGAAAAACATTCGTGTTACTTGTGTAATTCGTGGCTAAAAATTCTTTAACCGTCTTACGTTTTCGCCTGCAAAACTTTTTCGTAAAACTGAATATACTGCGGAATGATTTTCTCGGAACTGTAACGCGAAACGGCGAGTTCGCGCCCGCGTTTGCCGAATGCGAGGCGCATTTCTTCGTCGTTCAATAAACGCAAAACGTCGTCCGACATTTTTTCCGTGTCGCCGACATCACTCATCAAGCCGGTTTCGCCGTCATTGATAACTTCAGGAATTCCGCCGACGCGCGAGGCGACGACGGGAACTTCGCAGGCTTGCGCTTCGAGCGCGGCGAGTCCGAACGATTCGAGTTCGGACGGCAAAAGCGACACGTCGGAAACGCCCAGATAATTGGCGATTTTGGCTTGTTTGCCGACGAAGGAAACTTTTTCGAGAACATTTAAAGTTCTGGCGCGATGATGAACCGCCGAATATTCCGGTCCGTCGCCGACCATCACGAGCCGCGCGTTTCCGCCTTTTTGCAACACTTTGGCGAAAATTTCGACGCAGTCGAGCGGGCGTTTGACGGCGCGAAAATTGGAAACGTGAACCAGAATGCGCTCGCCGTTCGGCGCGAGTTCGTGTTTCAATGGCGAATCTTCGAGCTTCGTGTATAAATCTTCGCAGATAAAATTCGGAATCACTTCGACTTCATCGAAATCGAAAGTTTCAATCGTCGCTTCCTTCAAAAACTTGGAAACCGCCGTTACGCCGTTTGATTGCTGAAGCGCGTAACGCGTAATCGGCAAATACGAACGATCAGCGCCGACCAAAGTTATATCCGTTCCGTGAAGTGTTGTAATCACCGGAATAAAGCGTTTTTCTTTGATGGATTCGCGCGCCAGAATCGCCGAAATCGAGTGCGGAATCGCGTAGTGCACGTGCAGCAAATCGAGTTTTTCCGACCGCGCGACCGTCGCCATTTTCGTCGCGAGCGCGAGATCATACGGCTGATGCTCGAACAGCGGATACGACATCATTTCGACTTCGTGAAAATGAATTCGGTCGTTGAGTTCAACGAGACGCGTCGGCAGACTCGACGAAATAAAATGCACGTTATGCCCGCGCTGCGCGAGTTCGCGCCCCAATTCCGAACCGACAATGCCGCTGCCGCCGTATGACGGATAAACCGTAATTCCGATGTTCATAGTTTTTTAGTTAATCGCAAATCGAAAATCGAAGCAACAATGAAGGCTAAATTACAGGAAGAATTAGCCACGAAATGGCAAGAAAAAAGGAAGGAAGAAATGGGACACGGATTTGACGGATAAAAACGGATTTTCACGGATAAAATTTCTACAATGATTTATCCGCGCCGATCCGCATAAATCCGTCAAATCCGCGTCCCATTTCTTAATCTTTTATCTTTTCTGGCGAACGAGATAAACGACGCCGCTGTAATCGTCGGTGAACAGAAACGAGTTTTCGTCGAGGCGCATAATGTCGCACGGGCGACCGACGACTTTTTTGTTTTGCAGAAAACCGCTGATAAAGTCTTGTAAACGCTTGTCTTTGCGCACGATGACGACGCGGTAGCCTTTCGCCAAATCTTTATTCGTCGAGCCGTGCAGCGCGACGAGAAACGAATTTTTTATTAAATCGTCGCTCGTCGTTCCGTTGAAATAATCGAAACCCATCGCCGACGAATGCGCGGGAAAAAACGCGTAAGATTTCGGCACGTTCGCGCACGATTTGAGGCGTTTGTGTTCGGCGTCGGCGAAAATTCTGCCGCTTGATTGATAACACGAAGCCCATCCGTAATCGGCATTGTTTCTGAGCGCGTAAAACGTTTCGTCCGGTTTGTTCAAACCGAGATGATCGGAACCTTGATTCGTCGCGAAAAGGTTATTTTCGATCCATTTCAAACCGACCGCGTTGCGCAAACCTTTGGCGAAAACTCTCTGATTTGAGCCGTCGGCGTTCATTTCCAAAACGGTCGCGCGCACTTTTTCTTTTTCTTCGCACGCGTTGCAGCTCGAACCGACCGAAACATACAATTTTCCGCCGGGCGCAAACGCGATAGTTCTTGTTAAATGCCAGCCGCCGTATTTGTAGCTCAAACCGTAATCGGGAAAAGTCGCCAAAATTTGCGGTCGTTCGTCGGCGACAATCAGCGGCGGATTTTTACGGCGTGCGCCGAACCATCCTTCGAGGGAAAACAGCGGAAGCTCCCACTTAATCGTCCTAAAAATTGCAGGCGCAGCCGATTGATCTTCGTTCGGCGCGGCGCGGCGCGGCACAGGCGCTTCAGCAG
>SXVE01000501.1 GCA_005790265.1 Acidobacteriota bacterium
ACAGCGGGTTTGATTCGGATATTTTTTTGAGTAGTAATCTTATTAAACAGTTTTATATAGTCGCACATGAATTTGATTTCATTGCCGCTTTTTTCATTTCAATTCTCTTGTTTTGGCAAATCTCGATTCTTTTGCGTATGCTTATAAAAACATCGCAAAAGGAAAACGTGCTGCCGTAAATGATAAAACTTCTCGCTTTAGATTTAGACGGAACTTTGCTCGACTCAAACGGCAAGATTCCCGAAGCCAATAAATCCGCAATTAGAAAAGCTGAAGAAAAAGGCGTTCTTGTGACGATTGCGACCGGACGGCGTTTTCGTGATGCGCGTCCGGTCGGGTTGGAACTCGAATTGAACGCGCCTTTGATTACGCATAACGGCGCGCTTTTGAAATACGCCGAAAATTTGGAAACGGTCGCGGCTTCGATTATTGCGGGCGAAACGGTCGGCGAAATACTGCGCGTCGGGCGCGAATTCGGCGCGGACGCGCTTTTGAGCGCCGATCCGCGCGGCAAAGGAACTTTGTTTTACGATACGATTTCCGCCGACAATATTCCGCTGCAAAAATATATCGTCTGGTCAAAATCGCTGCACGGCGACGAAGCCGAAAGCGCAATCGTCCACGTCGAAAGTCTTACGGAAATTTTGCCCGAAACCGAAACGGTTCATGTTTCATTTTCCGGCAGATGCGCGGCGATGCTCGAACTTGAAACGCTTCTCAACGACGAATTAGAAGAAACCGTCACCGTCATCACGACGCGTTATCCGCGTCTCGATTTCACATTGATTGATATTCTGCCGCCCGACGCGTCGAAAGGAATCGGTTTGGAAAAACTCGCCATCATCGAAAATCTGACTGCGGAAAACATTATGGTTTGCGGCGATAATTTCAACGATCTGCATATGCTCGAATTCGCCGGAACGCCGGTCGTAATGGGCAATGCCGCCGCCGAACTGCGCGAAAATCCGAAGTATCACACGACCTTGACCAACGATGAAAGCGGCGTCGCGCGGGCGATTGAACAATTTATTTTGGACATATAAGGTTTTTTCAAAAGCGTATGAATTGGAAAACCGTTTTGAAATGGCGCTGGATTCGTTTTTTGATGATCTGGAATCGCGCGCCCGTTCGCGCGCAGGGCGGAATTCTCGCGCTGATTCCGATTGTCGCCGTCGTCGTTTCATTCGCGTTTGCGCTTTACGGCAACAATTCGCGCGGCTGGATTCAATACGACATCGAACGCCGTTTTCGTTTAGTGCGGCAATATAACGACTTAATGAATTCGATGATTAACGCCGAAACCGGCGAGCGCGGTTTTTTGCTGACGAAACGCCGCGAATTTCTCGCGCCTTACGACGAAGCCGTCGCCGCAATTCCGCAGAAAATCGAAGCGTTAAAACAAACGATCAACGAAGAACCCGGCGAAAAACCGCGGCTCGAACGGCTCGAAAGTCTGGCGAACGTGCAGACGATTATCGAACGCCAGCTCAAACTTCTCGAAGATTCGCAAAAATTCGCGCGCGATGAAAAACCGTCCGAAGAACTTTACGCGCATTTGCAGACGGGCAAACGAATGATGGACGAAATTCGCGACCGACTCGGCGATATGCAGACGCGCGACGCGGAAATTCTGAGCGAACGCATTGCGGAAATCAATTCGATCCGAAAACGCGATTACATTCTCGTTTTCGTCACGCTGTTGATCGGCGTTTTGATGCGGCTCATTTCGTTTTATCTGTTTGATCGCGGCATCGTTCGCCGCGTCAATCGTTTGACGGAAAACGTCCGGCAGATCAACGGCGGCGAAAATCTGAGAGTCGCGCCGCCGAAAAAAGACGACGCTATTGGATTACTCGAACAGGAAATTGTTAAAATAGCCGAACAAAAGCAGTTATTAAACGATACAAACAAATAATTTTCAGGAGATTTGATAAAAAAATGGCTAACAGAACAGCAGTCATCGAAACGAATAAAGGCACGATCAAATTCGAGCTTTTAGAAGAAGACGCGCCGAAAACGACGGAGAATTTTCGTCTTCTGGCGGAAAAAGGTTATTACGACGGCGTGATTTTTCACCGCGTAATTCCGAATTTTATGATTCAGGGCGGCGATCCGCTCGGCGAAGGTTACGGCGGCGAATCGGCTTGGGGCGGAAAATTCGCCGACGAAATCAATCGCACGTCGCCGCTTTATCAAGGCGGATATGACAAGGGAACGGTCGCGATGGCAAATTCGGGTCCGAACACGAACGGCTCGCAGTTTTTCATTATGCACGTTGATTATCCGCTGCCGCCGAGCTACTCGAAGTTCGGGCGCGTTATTGAAGGTCATGACGTGGTTGACGCGATTGCCAACGTCGCGCGCAATCATAACGACAAACCCCACGAACAAGTCGTGATGGAAAAAGTTTACATCGAAGATTAGGAATAAACGGAAAATTGATAGTGGAAAATCAGGAAAAAAATCTTTTTTGCTTTTTATTATCCGTTATCAATTATCAATTTTCCATTTTTTATCTATGCGCGCAGTTTTGCAGAGAGTTTCGCGGGCAAAAGTGACGGTCGGCGGCGAAACAACGGGCGAAATCAAACGCGGAATTTTGATTTTGCTGGGCGTTTCGCGCCGCGATTCGGAAAAAGAAGCGCTTTATATTCTCGAAAAAACCTTGAATCTGCGCATTTTTGAAGACGCGGACGTAAAGATGAATTTGTCGCTTTTAGACATCGAAGGCGATTTGCTCGTCGTTTCCCAGTTCACGCTTTACGCGGATGCGCGCCGAGGTCGGCGACCGTCGTTCGTCGAAGCCGCCGCGCCGATTGAAGCGAATCGAATTTACGAATTTTTCGTCGCCGAAGCCCGCAAACAAATCGCCAAAGTCGAAACCGGACGTTTTCAGGCGATGATGGATGTCGAACTCGTCAATGACGGTCCGGTTACGATAATGCTCGACAGCGATAAAACTTTTTAGATTTTTTTGAGCTGATTTTGTTTAGCATTTTATTTACTATTTTGTTTATTTTATGAAGCCGAAACTTTTAACTTTGCTATTGATATTTCCGGTTTTTATGTTCGCCTGCAATCAAAAAGCGGCGGTCAAAAATACGACGGCAAACTCGACGCCGGAAGTAAAAAAAGGCGTTGTGCCCGTTGCCGATAAGGAAATTGCGGTGATCGAAATGGAAAATCCGGCTTACGGAACGATCAAAATCGAATTTTACTCAAATATCGCGCCGCAAGCCGTCGCCCGTTTCAAGGAATTGGCGCGTGAAGGAACGTTTGACGGAACCGGTTTTCACCGCATCAACGACTCGGTAATTCAAGGCGGCGATCCGTTTTCCAAGGACAGCGACCCGACAAACGACGGAACGGGCGGCACAAATAAACCGAACGTTCCGGCGGAGCTTTCCGATATTCAATATGACACCGGAATTGTCGGCGCGGCGCGCAGTCAGGATTTTAATTCGGCGAATTCCCAATTTTTCATAACATTGCGACGACAACCCGCTTTTGACAACAGATACACGATTTTCGGCAAAGTAATCGAAGGAATGAGCAACGCGCAAATCATCGGCGGCGCACCGGTTGTTCCGCAAACTGAAAGACCGCAGGAGCCGATTAAAATCAAAACCGTGAAAATCGAAATGAAACTGTAAATTCAAATTAATGTTGAGTTATTTTGACGCGCGGTTTTGTTACGGCAAAGTCTATCTCGCAAATCTACGAATAAAACATTTTGTTGAATAAATGAAGCGCGTTGAAGTTTCGCAGCGAATATAATAAATATTCAGAATAAAAGCGGCAAAAGGCACATCGAATCTGCCTTTTGCCGCTATTGTGCTGTCAGCTAATCAAAAAGATGAATATTACGAATCCGAACCCTTTGGCGGCGCGGTCGAATCACGCAGGTGCAATTCCGCCGGAAGAACCATAATATTTTCTTCGACAGCCGCCGCCTCTTTCGCGCTCTCAATAATTCGCAAAAGCATTTTCATTGATTCTTTGCCGATTTCGTAAGTCGGCTGCGCGACGGTAGTTAAACGCGGGCTGAAATTCGCCGCCCACTCGAAATCGTCGAAGCTGATAACGCTGACTTGTTCGGGACAAACGATTTCCAATTCGGCGAGCGAGCGCATCAAACCGAGCGTCATTTTGTTATTACACGAAAAGATTGCAGTCGGCGGATCGGCGAGTTTCATCAAGTTTAACCCGCACGCGTGACCGCTTTCGAGACTGAAATCGCCGCGCTGAAAATAATCTTCGCGAATCGGCAGATGCGCTTCCTGCATCGCCTGGCGATAACCTTCGACGCGATCAGAGCCGGTCGAAAGCGGCAGTTTTCCGGCGATGACCGCGATGCGCGTGTGACCGAGCGAAATCAAATGCTGTGTTGCGGCATACGCGGCAGCGACGTTATCAATAATCACGGCGCGTTCCGTGCAGCCGGGCGGAACGCGATCAACAAAAACAATC
>SXVE01000502.1 GCA_005790265.1 Acidobacteriota bacterium
AATCCGCCGAATGGGAGTGCGCGCGTGGCTCAACGAACAATTCGACGCGCCGTATCCGAGCACCAACAATCCTTACCCCGAACTGCCGCTTAAATCCAGTAATGCCGCAGATCGAACAGTCGGATGCGGAATGTTTTTGGCTACGAATGGAGACTCAACCCCGGAATACAACATTTGCACGCGCGATCACTATTCGCAATATCCGCTGCAAGTCTGGTTTTTTAAGGAAGCGCTTTACGGAAACGCGCAGCTCAAACATCGCGTCGCATGGGCGCTCAGTCAAATTTGGGTGACGTCCGGCGTTGATCTTCAGCAATCGAGCCATATGATTGCATATCACAAAATCTTAGCGAAAAACGCGACGGGAAGTTATCGCAATTTGATGAAGGAAATGACTTTAAATGCGGCGATGGGCGATTATCTCGATATGGCGCGCAGCACGCGCACCAGTCCGAACGAAAATTACCCGCGCGAGATTCTTCAGCTATTTTCCATCGGATTATTTATGTTGAATCAGGACGGAACCGTCAAAAAAGACCAGCAGGGTGTTCCGCTTCCGTCATACGATCAGGAAACGGTTAACAATTTCACGAAAGTATTTACCGGCTGGACTTTCTGCGAAAACACAACGCTCTGCCCGAACCGAACGCTCGGCGCAACTAATTACAAAGACCCTTTGCTTTTGAATCAAAACAATCACGACATCACGGCGAAAACGCTGCTTGATTATCCGAACGCCGTTAATAAAACGATTGCTGCCGGACAAAACGGCGCGACCGAATTAGATTTGGCGCTCGATAATATCTTTTATCATCCGAACGTCGCGCCGTTTGTCAGCCGTCTTTTGATTCAGCATTTAGTAACGAGTGATCCGACGCCGGCTTATGTCGGACGAGTTTCAGCGGCGTTCAACAACAACGGTTCCGGCGTGCGCGGCGATTTAAAAGCGGTCGTGCAGGCGATTTTGCTCGATCCGGAAGCGCGCGGCGATAAAAAAACCGATCCGAACTTCGGCAAACTCCGTGAGCCGGTTCAATTGGTGACAAATCTTCTGCGAACTTTCAACGTTCGTTCGGCGGACGGAACGCAGCCGAGCGATGCGGTCATTCAATCGCTGCCGGCGGCAATGGCGCAAAATCCTTTTTACGCGCCGACCGTGTTTAATTATTTCACGCCCGATTACACGATTCCGGGAACGGCGATGAACGGTCCCGAATTCGGGATTATGACGACCGGAACCGCCATCGCGCGCGCTAATTTCGCCAACACGATGGTTTTCAGCCGTCTCAACGCCGGAACGAATAATCCGCTCGGAACTTCAATTGATTTGAGCGAAATGCAGGCGCTCGCCACCGCCGACACGACAAGCAACAAAATGCTCGACGCGCTCAACCAGAAAATGCTGCACGGCACAATGTCGCCGGAAATGCGCAGCACGATTTTAACCGCCGTGCAGGCAATTCCGGCAACGACGCCGCTCGTGCGCGCGCAACAAGCGGTTTATCTAATCGCGACATCGTCGCAGTATCAGGTTCAGAGGTAAAACGAGGTTAGAAACGAGGTAAAAATAATGAAAGAAACCAGAAGAGATTTTTTGAAAAAAACCGGTTGCGCCCTGAGTATGGTTACGCTGGCGACGCAGTTTCAGCATTTCGGTTTAGTGAATGCGCTCGCGCAGGAAGCCGAAAGCGCCGCGCCCGAAGGCGGCGAAAGCTACAAAGCGCTCGTGCTCGTTTTTATGGCGGGCGGCAATGACGGAAACAACGTGGTAATTCCGAATCATAACAGCGCGAGCATCAGCAACTACGGCGCATACAGCGCCGCGCGCGGCACGCAGGGTTTGGCGCTCGCGCAAAGCCAGCTTTTGCCGATTTCCGTGCCGAAAATGAGCGGTTTGACTTACGGACTGCATCCGAGTCTCGGACCGGTAACGGGCGGCATCAACAACGGTATTCACGAATTGTGGGCGCAGCAGAAAATGGCGATTGTGCCGAACGCCGGAACGCTCGTGCGTCCGACGACCAAAGATCAGTATCGCGGTCGAACGGTTCCGCTTCCGTATCAATTATTTTCGCATTCCGATCAAGTCGCGCAGTTTCAAGCCGGATTCGCCGGTTCGCAGACTTTTACCGGCTGGGGCGGTCGTCTTTCCGACCGAATGACCGGCGGCAGCAATCCGAACGGCTTGATTCCGATGGTCACGTCAATCAACGGCGCGCAGTTGTTCACCGCCGGACAGACGACGCTGCCGATGGCGATCAACAACGCCGGAACTTCGCTGAGCAGCGTTTTGAGTCCGGCTGGTTACGGCACGTCGGCAACTCAGGTCGCGCGCCGAACCGCGTTCGACAAGCTGCGAACGCTCGACCTGAATTCAAACTACATCGCCGCCGCGAGCCACGTCACCGATTTGGCGATGCAGGCGAATCAGGCGCTCAGCACATTTCAGGAAGTAACCGTTCCGTTTCCGACTTCGAGCATCGGACAGCAGTTAAAACAAGTCGCGCGTTTGATCAAAAAACGCACGGACTTAAACGTCAATCGTCAGATTTTTTATTGTCAGATCGGCAGTTTCGACACGCACAACAATCAATTAACGACGCAGGCGACTCTGCTTTCGCAGTTTAGTCAGGCGGCGCGCTCATTCTATGATGAAATGACGGCGCAAAACGCGCAGAATGACGTGACGCTGTTCACGCTGTCCGATTTCGGACGCACATTTAATCCAGCGGGAACCGGCGGCGTGGTCGGCAGCGATCACGCGTGGGGCAATCATCTGTTCGTGCTCGGCGGCTCGGTTTTGGGCGGCGATTTCTACGGCGGAAACTCAAGCAACGGCACGCCTTTCCCAACTCTGACTTTTAACGGACCGGACGACGCCGACACCGGAACGGGCGCGCGCGGACGCTGGATTCCGACAACTTCGGTTGATCAGTACGCGGCGACTTTGGCGCGCTGGTACGGATTGCCGGAAAGTCAGATTCCCAGCGTTTTCCCGAACGTCGGCAATTTTTCGACATCAAATTTGATGTTTATGTCGTAAACTGTCTTTTTGTAAATCGTCCAATTTTCCAAAAGAAAAGCGAGCGCCGTTAAGACCGCTCGCTTTTCTTTTTTATTTATGATGCTTTGTTGGCGGTGAAATCACATTTGATAAATAATCTTGAAGTTTTCGGCGGCAGAACATAAACTTGTGTTGTCAGGAACATTACAATTCAAGTGAATCTGCCGAATTATCTAACTTTAGCGCGTATTATTATCGTCCCGTTTCTGGTCGTCGTGCTGCTCACGCCTTTTTCCGATCAGTGGTTCGGCATCAGCGCCGACGTGCTGGCGATTATTATTTTTCTGCTTGCTTCTTTTACCGATATTCTCGACGGACATTTGGCGCGGCGGCGCAATCAGGTTTCAAAACTCGGCAAGCTGCTTGACCCGATTGCCGATAAACTATTGATTTCCGCCGTTTTAATCGTTTTGGTCGAACGACATCTCGCGCCCGCCTGGACCGTCGCTATTATTCTCGGCAGAGAATTTATCATCACCGGTCTGCGTTCGGTCGCTGCCGCCGAAGGCATTATTATTCACGCGCAAAAAGTCGGAAAAATCAAAATGTGGGCGCAGTGCGTCGCCATCGTCGCGCTGCTCGTCGCGAGCGCCAACGGCGAGCCGCCCGTTTCCAATTTCGGCTGGAATCTGCCGACCGTTCGTTTTTGGGAAGTCGCCGAAGTGCAGACGGCTTTTTCCAATCTGGCAAATCTGGCGCTGACTTCCAACGACTGGAAAGTTTTCGGTTATCTCGTCGGGCGCGGCGGTTTGTGGGTTGCCGTCATCACCGCCTGCTGGTCAATGTACGATTACTTTTCGTATTTTTTCAATGAAAATAAAAAACGTCGCGCCGCATTCGTCGTGCCGCAAAAAGCATCGGGCGCGCCGTAATTTTTCGCCGAAAATCTGGCTGAATATAAAAAAAGCAAAGCGAAATTTTAATTCGCTTTGCTTTTTTTCCGCCCCATCCATCAACCGATCAACCAATTGATTTTACTGCATTTCGACGTAATCGCCGGTGTGAATTTCCTGTGCCGTCCTGGTAATGACGGCGGTCGCGGTTTTTTCTTTGACGTTGAGAATAACGACTTCGCCGACGACTTTGCGCAAATTTTGCGGACGATCACGCTTGGCGTCTTCGGTCGTCACGACTTTGCCGCTCGCCTGTTCGCCGGATTTGCGCGCCGCCTGATTGGAAAATTTTCCGCCGCGGTACCGGTCGCTCTGAAAACCTTCGTCACGCGCGCTGACCGATTCCTTTTCATCGTTTTCAAACAGATTTCCTTTGCCGAGCGGACGGTAAACCGTCAAATAATCGCCGATTTTGACGCTGTCTTCCGCGCCGAGGTCAATGTAAACGATTTGCTCGCGTCCGAGCAATTCTATTCCGTCGCGCGCCATAAAGATTCTGCCCGAAGTTTTTCCGGTTGAATCTTCAAACACGTCGAGCATCGGGCGGTTTCTAACCAACGGACTCGCGCGCTGTTCGACCGGCTGTAATAAATCGCCGAGCAAAACATTGCTGCACGAGCTTTTCACGCGGGCAACGGAAACTTCGTTTTTTACTTTAACGATCTCGACCGTGCCGACTTCTTCGACCAGAAAGCCGAGGTCTTTCTTTCGCGTCCACCGCGTTTCCACTTGTCCGCGCGGACGCACGACGGCGTAAACGTCGCCGACTTTCGCTCCTTTATTTGCGCCGACGTTAACATATAAATTATCGCCTTGACCGTAGATATTTTGCTCCTGCTCGTCTTCCGCGCCGACGATTCTGTTCGCCGTATTGATTGACGCGCTCTGCACGTAACCGGCGCAGTACAAATTATTTCCGGCGACAACCGGCATTTCCCTTTTGTTCTGCTCGATAATCACGGTCGGTTTCGGCTGATTTACCGTCTGCGCTGTCACCGCGCTTGCCGAAGCTGCCAAAACGCCCAAAGTAACCGCCGAAAACTTTTGATAAAATTTTTGAAAATTCACGATTTTCTCCTTAATTGTATTGTTGCTGCTGCTATTTGAAAATTGCTTTAATGGTTTGTTTATTTGCAGTTTATAAAAAGAGGTTTGCGAAGAAACAAGATTTTGTTTCTGTCTGAGCAGATATTATCCTAACCTTTTGTAAAACAATCGTCAACATTTATTTTTTTGGTTTTACAACATAATTTAATTGTTTCCGACTTGCACGAACTTCAACGATTCTGTAGTATTTCACTTTGCGATTTCGTTCGCAAAAAACAAAAGCC
>SXVE01000503.1 GCA_005790265.1 Acidobacteriota bacterium
AGCGTTTTCGCGATCGTGGACATTTATTTCGTCGGACATTTGGGCGCCGATTCGGTGGCAATCGTCGGTTTGACCGAATCAATGCTGGCGATTATCTACGCCGTCGCCATCGGTTTGAGCATCGGCGCAACAGCGACGGTCGCCAGGCGCACGGGCGAAAAAGACGAGGAAGGCGCGGCGCGCACGGCGGCGCACGCGATTTATCTCGGCATCGGCGTTTCCGTTTGAATGAGCGCCGTCGGAATAATTTTCGCGCCGATGTTTTTGCGTCTGCTCGGCGCGGAACCGCAAGTCATCGCCGAAGGCACGACGTTTACCCGAATAATGCTCGGCGGAAATTTCGTCATTGTTTTTCTGTTTCTGCTCAACGCGATTTTTCGCGGCGCGGGCGACGCGGCGATTGCGATGCGCGTGCTGATGTTCGCCAAGTTGCTCAACATTATTCTCGCGCCGTGCCTTCTTATGGGCGCGGATATTTTTCAGTTTTTAGGCATCAACGCGCCGAACTGGTTAATTGAAAACTGGATTTTTCCGAAGCTCGGCGTGACGGGCGCGGCAATCGGCACGACGATTGGACGCGGCGCGGGCGTTTTGTTTGCGGCGTGGTGGCTTTTCCGCGCGGGCGGACGCATTACGATCAAAAAAGAACATTGGCGATTCGATTCGGAAATTATGTCGAGTCTCGTCAAAATCGCCGCGCCCGCCGTTTTGCAGTTTACGATTGCGACGGCGAGCTGGAGCGCGCTCGTCCGCGTCGTCGCCGGATTCGGCAGCGAAGCGATTGCCGGTTACGTCATCGGTTTGCGCATTATTATGTTCGCGCTGCTTCCGGCAGCCGGTTTGAGCAACGCGGCGGCGACGCTCGTCGGGCAAAACTTGGGCGCGGAAAAACCGGAACGCGCCGAAGAATCCGTGTGGAAAGCGGCGTTTATCAACGCGGCGGTTTTGGGTTCAGTCAGTTTGCTGTTTTTGTTTTTCTCGAACCAAATCGTCGGATTTTTCACCGACGAAGCCGAAGTTCTGGCTTACGGCACAAACTCACTGCACATCGTCGCTTATGGTTTTGTTTTCTACGCCTTCGGAATGGTTTTGGAATCATCATTCAACGGCGCAGGCGACACTTGGACGCCGACTTATTTGAATCTTTTCATTTTCTGGCTGTTTGAAATCCCGCTCGCTTACGTGCTCGCTTACCATTTCAATATGGGACCGAACGGCGTTTTCTGGGCGATTACGATTGCGTTTTCCGCGCTGGCAATCGTTTCGGCGCTGCTTTTTCGGCGCGGAAAATGGAAAACAAAAGTCGTTTGATTTTCAGTTCAGTAATCACTTTGAAACACAATTCTTTGCGCTCTCTGCATCTTCTGCTTTGCGTCCTTTGCGGTTGATATTTTTTTTCACCGCAAAGGGACGCAAAGGTTATCGCGAAGGGCGCGAATTGATTTTTTGAGTAGTTTTTAATCGTGTGCCGGTCGAATGATGCGAGCGATTGTTTTCGCCGTCCAACCGATAAAAAGCCATTGAAAAGTAATGATGACGGCGAGGGAAATTATCTGAAATTTCGCGTGCGTGAAAACGCATAAATCAGGTAAAACGGCGTGCATTAATCTTCCTTGAACAAAACCTGCGAGCAATGCCGGCAAATTTATATCGAACATTAGTTGTGCGTAATGAGATTTGACCCAGAAAAACGCATCGTAATTATGAGTTGAGCAGTTGACGTCGCCGCGCGAAAACGCGAATTTGACAGGTGCCTGCGCAACAAAATAACAAACGTTGAGCGCGGCTAAAACGATTCCGAGACGATTGGCGAATAATTCTTTCATAAATTTTTTCATTTTCTTTTACCTCACAGATTTGTTAATTTCGTTACACAAAGGTTTACAAGATTTGTTCCCGAAAATGTCAGCAATAAATTTCCCGAATCCGCGCACGCACGAATTTGCCGAATGGGTCGCCATCGGCGAGTATTATTACAATGCCCGCGACATCATCAGTTTCGGCGGAAGTTTGACGACGGAAAACTTGCGCAACGCTTATCGAAGAGGAATTTTTCCGTGGCATATTGACGGATTTCCGCTGCCTTGGTTCTGCCCGCAAAAACGCGCGATTCTGGAATTTTCCGAGCTGCACATTCCGAAAAGCCTGCGCAAAGAATGGCGAAAAACAGATTTCACGTTTACGATTGACCGCGATTTTCGCCGCGTCGTCGAAAACTGCGCGCAGGCGAAACGAAGCGACGGCGGCGGAACGTGGATTACCGAAAACTTCATCGAGTCTTACGTGAGATTTCACGAATCGGGCGCGGCGCACAGCGTCGAAGTTTGGGATTCTTCCGGCGCGCTTGTCGGCGGACTTTACGGCGTTGATGCGGGCGGAGTTTTTTGCGGCGAAAGTATGTTTCACCGGCGCTCCAACGCATCGAAATTCGCGCTGCTTTTTCTCATCGAACACTTGCAACAGCTCGGCGCAACGTGGATTGACATTCAGGTGATGACGCCGCAATTTGAAATTTTAGGCGCGAAAGAAATCGAGCGCGGAGAATTTTTAGATAAACTGGCGCAAACGCAAACCGAAAATTTCAAACTTTTCTAAAAAACATTGACACTCAAAAATAAAAAACAATAAACTTTTATCGCCTCTTAAATTTATTTTTCGTGGAGAAAAAATGTCTTTACCAAAAACTCTCAGCCGCCGAATTGTTTTCGGCTTGGTTTTACTGCTCGCCTTAAATTTGCTGACAATCAATTCGAGTTTCGCGCAAACCGCCGACGCGCAGGCGCAACGCGCAAAAGCGCTCGAACTTGCGGATCGTTCGCTTTATCTCGAAGCGCTGCCGATTCTCGAAAAAATCGTCGCGCAATTTCCGAAAGACGCCGATGTTTGGGCGAATTACGGCATCGCGCTGCTTACCAATGCGGTGACGCTGAAAACGGCACCGGAACGCAAAATCGGGCGAAAACTCGGCAGAGACG
>SXVE01000063.1 GCA_005790265.1 Acidobacteriota bacterium
CCGGGCGTGTGTCCGGGCGTGTGCAGAATTTTCAAAGTTCCGCTCGCAAATTCGAGTTCCGCATCATCGCGGAGCGGCGAAAAATCAGCGGCGACGAGCGCATCGGTCAAGCGCGCGATATTTTGATAAGTTTTCTGAATTCTTTCAACGACTGACGCGGGAACTCCGGCGCGAAAAAGCAGATTTTGCTGCGCTTCGCCGCTTATTCGTCCGAAAAGATTGCCGGTTTCCCATTCGTGAACGAAAATTTCCGCGTTGATCGCTTCGTCGCGAATTTGCTTGGCGAGTCCGCAGTGATCTTCGTGCGCGTGCGTTAAAACGATGCGGCGAATATCGGAAATTTTCACCCCGTTTTCGCGCAGTTTCATTGCGAGCGCCGTTTTGGCTTCGGGCGTTTTCGGTCCGGTATCAATCAGCGTCAGCGGTTCTTCTTTAATGAGATAAACATTGACATCGCCGATATAAAACGGCGTCGGAATCGAAAGCGGAATAATGTTCATAAAATTTTCACGCGGAATAAAACGAATAACACGAATGAATGAGAATTTAAAACCCGAAAATTCGCCGCAAAAGTTATAAGATGTATTCAGCGGTGAAAACTAAAAATCACAACTTAAAAGCTAAAATCGTCATCGTCGGCGCCGGTCCGGCAGGCGCGAGTTTGGCAATTCGGTTGGCGAAAAACGATTTTTCGGTTGCTTTAATCGAGCGCGAAAAATTTCCGCGTCATAAATTGTGCGGCGAGTTTATCTCGCCCGAATGTCTGGCGCATTTCGCCGAATTGGGCGTTCTCGATGCGATGCTGGCGGCGGGCGGCGACCGAATTTCGGAAACTGTTTTTTATGCGCCCGACGGAAAAAACGTGACGGTTCCGAGCAAATGGTTTAATAACGAACAAAACGCGCTCAGTTTGAGCCGCGCGGAGATGGACGAACGATTGCTGGAAAAAGCGCGGGAAAGCGGCGTCGAAATTTTCGAGGAAACGCAGGCGACCGGAATCTTGACGGAAAGCGGACGAATCTGCGGCGTCAAACTAAAAAGACAAGGCGGCGAAACGCAGGAACTTGCCGCCGATATTTTGATTGATGCGACCGGACGCGCAAGCGTTCTGGGAAAACTCGCCGAGAAGATTGAAATTCAAAATTCAAGATTCAAAATTCAGAACTCAGAAAGAAAAAGCCAACAACTGAAATCTGGCAAGCAGAAGCGTTTGGTCGGTTTTAAAACGCATCTGAGCGGCGCGGCGATTGAAAAATCGCGCTGCGAAATTTATTTTTTTCGCGGCGGTTACGGCGGTTTGAGCCGCGTCGAAAACAATCTGGCGAATCACTGTTTTTTGATTGAAGCGGCAATCGTCAAAGAGTTTTCGGGCGATGCCGACGCGATTGTCGAAAAACTCATCTTTAAAAATAAACGCGCGGCGGAAACGCTCGGCATCGCCGCGCCGGTTAACGATTGGCTCGCCGTTTCGGTTGACGGTTTCGGCGTCAGAAATCTCAATCCGGCAAAAAACCTTTTCGCGGTCGGCGATTCCGCCGCTTTTATTGATCCGTTTACCGGCAGCGGAATGCTGATGGCGCTTGAGAGCGCGAAAATTTTAAGCGCGGCAATCGCCGAAAATAGTTTTGCGCCCGAACTAATCGCCGCGCGTTACCGAAATCTGCACCGCGAAAAATTTCAAAACAGATTGCGGCTCTGCGCGTTGATGCGGCGCGCGGCTTTTTCGCCGACATTCAGCAGTTTTTTAATTCGCGCGCTTTCGGCAAATGAAAGCGCGCGCGCATTTTTGGCGCGCGCGACGCGGCGGTCATTATAGTCAAATGAAATAGCGCAATAAAAATAAATGATCGCGCCGCTCAAAAACCGCTGATTTTTACTTGCCTTTAGTCGGCATTTAAGATAAAAATTTCAAGGCATATCGAATCCGTAAAATTGTCTGTCGGTAGTAATTCAAGAACAAAAAGAACAAAAAATTTAAACCAAAATCGCGTGGAAAGATGCGTTTCCCATCGTCTCAGCATTTTTTCACGTCCGGCAGACGCCGTAGATTAAGATATTTTTTAGGAGAAAAATTAATGAAAGCAATCTTTATAAAATTTTCCGCAGCGGTGAAGATCGAAAATTTTCTCGCAGCAGCGTTGATGATGCTGTTCGGCGTTTGTGGCGTCTTCGCCCAATCGAACGCCGCCGATCTAACCGGAACCGTGACTGATCCGGCAGGCGCGGTCGTTCCGGGCGCGACCGTCACGGCGCGCAATCCGGCAACCGGTTTTACGCGCACCGTGACGACCAATGACGAGGGCGTTTATCAGCTGCTCGGTTTGCCGCCCGACGAATACGAAATTACAACCGAAGCGGCGACATTCAAAAAAACCGTTATTTCGCCGGTCAAATTAACGGTCGGACAAGCGGCGACGCTCGAAATCAAACTCGAAGTCGGCGCGCAGGACATCGTCGTCAATGTTTCCGGCTCTTCGGTTGAAGTTGTTGAAACGACGCGCACGTCGGTTTCCAACACCATCGAGCAGGAAAGAATCGAAAATCTGCCGATCAACGAACGCAGCGCGACCGGATTTGCGCTGACGATTTCAACCGTCGGACGCGATAACGGTCGCCCGGTCGGACCGGCGCCGACTTCCGGTTTGAATATCGGCGGACAGCGCGGACGCTCGACGCTCGTGCAGGTTGACGGCGCGGATTTTACCGATAATTCGGTGAACGCGGCGCGCTCGACCGTTTCGCAGGAAGCCGTGCAGGAATATCAGGTCACGACGAATTCTTACGCGCCCGAATTCGGACGCGCGACCGGCGGCATCGTCAATGTCGTCACGAAAAGCGGCACTAACCAATTCAGCGGCAATGTTTTCGGCTTTATCCGCCACAAAAGCATTCAGGCGCGCAACGCTTTTGCGCCGGTTATTGACAACGATCCGAACAAAAAACCGCCGTACACGCGCGTGCAGTACGGTTTGACGTTCGGCGGTCCGGTGATTAAAGATCGCGCGTTTTTCTTTTATTCGTTCGAGCAGCGCCGCCGTCAGGAATCCGGCTTTTTCACCGGCGACATCATCGGCGGCGATGCGTCCGGCAGAGCGACTTCGAGCATTACGATTGGCGCGCCATTTTTGCCGGCGGCGCAGACGTTCACGAATTTGACGCCCGGACAAGCGGCGTATATTCAGTCAACTTTACCGACCAATCCGTCGGTCGCGCTCGCCTACGCTTATTTCACGTCGGTCGGCGGACAAACCGCTTTGAACGGCAGAAGCACGCTGGTCAACTTTTTGCCGGGCATCGGCGTTGCGCAAGGTTCGGTTGTCGGACAAAGATTTTTGCTTTCCGGCGCGCCGGTTCCGCTGACGCGTAACGAACAAGGTCAATTTGTCGCCTTTCGCCCGCTCGCGCAGCTGCAAAAGATTTTTCCGATTTCCGAAGGCACAACATTCAATTCTTTGCGCTACGATCATTTGATCGTCGAGGGACAGCAATTATCAATGCGCGGCAGTTATAATCCGAGCCGTCTGACCGGCATTCAGGACGAATCGCAAAACCAGACGCTCGGACAAAACGATTATTCGCGCACCGGCATTCAGGACATCGAAGACGTTTCGTTTTCGGCGTCGCTCGCCAGCGTTCTGCCGGGAAATTTCCTGAACGAAGCGTATTTCAGTTTCGGCAAACGCGACGCGACATTTGATTCGCAGGTTCCGAGCATCGCGCACCAAATCGCCGGAACCGGATTTATCGGCTCGAACCCGTTTTCGCCGGTTGACCGCACCGAAACGCGTTTTCAAATTCGCGATAATGTTACTTGGGCAGTCGGAAATCACACGATCAAATTCGGCGCCGATTTCAACTGGATTAATGTTGACGCCAACTTTGAGCTGAACTTCCCCGGAATTTTCAACTTCGGTCAGCAATCATGCAGTTCATTGATTGCGGGTTGTAATGGTCCGGCTTTTACGCCGATTCAATCATACGGTCTCGGTTTTCCGAGCGTGTTTTTGCAGGGTTTCGGCGATCCGCGCAGCCAGCTTCGCAATCGTCCGATTGCGTTTTTCGCGCAGGATACGTGGCGAATGTTCAAAAACATTACCGTCAATTACGGCGTTCGCTACGACCTCGAATTAACTGAAGAAATCGCGCCGACGCCGTTTCGCGACCCTTTAACCGGAATCACGCTTTCGGCGCAGGATGTGCAAACCGCGCAGGACGCGCTCAACGTCACGCAGGGTTTTCCGCGCGATAAAAACAACATCGCGCCGCGTCTCGGCGTCGCGTGGGACGTTACGGGCGATAGCAAAACGGTGGTTCGCGCCGCCGTCGGAATGTTTTACGATCACCCGCTGCTTGCCGTCGCGTTTAACTCGGACGTTGCCGACGGTTCGCAGCAACAGCAGTCAACGCTTTTGCCGATTGGCGGTCCGTCGCCGACTGCGCTCTTTAACGCCTTTCAGGTTTTTCACGGTACGGTCGTTCCGGGCGTAACGCCGGGCGTCGCGCCGACCGCGCAGTATCTGCAAGGTTTTCAGCGATTTAACCCGAATACGTTTACCGGATTCGGACCGATTCTGCCGTTTACGCTGCACGTCGGCAAAGACTTTGAATATCCGTATGCGATTCAGGGAAATCTCGCCATCGAGCGACAAATCGGCAGAGACATGTCGGTTTCGGCAAGCTATATCACCGTCAATTCGCGTCATCTCGCGCACCCGCAGGACGTTAATATCGTTCAGTCAAATTTGTTGATTGACAATTTCCGTCGCTTTGCCGGTCGCGCGCCGAACAATCTGACCGAAGCGGCGTTTTTCTCTTTGCCGCAAAGCTGCGCCGTCGCGGGAAGCTGCCCGCCCGGATACACGGTGATCGTTCCCGGATTTGTCGGACGCAACGGACTTGGTCAAACAGTCGTTTCGCCGATTGCCGCCAACTTTTTCCGCCGTCTCGGACCGAACTATTTCTTTGTTAAAGCTTTGACCGGACTCGACAAACCGGTTTTCGATTCATTGATTGCCGGCAGTCTGCGCACGCCCGGACCGATCAACTCTTTTTCCGATGTCAACGCGCAGTTGTCCGACGGAAATTCTTCGTACAACGCGCTTAATCTCGAAATGAAAAAGCGATTTTCGACGAACATTCAATTTCTCGCTTCCTACACGTGGTCGCACGCGATTGACGATTCTTCGGATTTGCAGACGCTGCTCAAACCGCAGGACAACACGAATTTCGGCGCCGAGCGCTCGGATTCGCTGTTCGATCAGCGGCATCGTTTCGTGTTCAGCGGCGTGGTTTCTTCGCCGGAAAGCTGGCGTTCAAACGGCGGATTCAAGAGTTTTCTCGCCGATTTCACCGTCGCGCCGATCATCGAATTTTCGTCGGGTCGTCCGTTTAATATCATTGCCGTCGGCGATGCGAACGGCGATTTTCAAAGCACGAACGAGCGTCCGAGCGAACTGCCCGACGGCAGATTGTGCGCGAATTTAGTTGATTGTCCGGCAGGATTTTCGACTTTCCCCGCAAACGGAAATTTGGGACGCAATCGCGGCATCACGCACAATTATTTCTCGGTTGATATGCGTCTGACGCGCCGAATTCGTTTCGGCGAACGCGTCAGCCTCGATTTGATTGCCGAAGGATTCAATCTATTCAACCGGTTTAACGAAGCGGCGGCGAATCCGTTTTATCAAGTCGTCAACGCTTTCGGCGAACGAACGAGCAGCGGCAGATATTACAGTCAGCCGACTTCGGCATTCGACCCGCGTCAATTCCAGTTCGGAATGAAACTCAACTTCTAAATTGATCGTCTGAAATTTAGAAAATTAATTTAAAGCCGTTCGGTTTCAAATCGGACGGCTTTTTTTGTTAATCTAAAAGCACGAAATAAATGTTTTCCGCCACCGCAAAAATCAAACGAAAAGCGCTCGAAATCGGCTTTCACAAAATCGGCATCGCCCGCGCCGCGCCGCTCGGCGAAGAAAAATTGCGGCTCGAAAACTGGCTCGCCGAAAATTATCACGGCGCGATGGAATGGATGACGCGCGAACCGGAAAAACGCAGCGATCCGCAAATTTTATTTCCCGGCGCGCGTTCAATCGTTGCCGTCGCGCTCAATTATTACACCGCGCACAAGCACGAAGAAAATTCGGAAAAAGGCAAAATTTCGCGTTACGCGTGGGGCGACGATTATCACGATGTTTTGAAAGAAAAACTGCGCGCGCTTTTTGATTTTATCAAAACGGAAATTTCCGAAGCGGACGGCAAAATCTGCGTTGACACCGCGCCGATTATGGACAAAGCGTGGGCGGCGCGCGCCGGTCTCGGCTGGATCGGCAAACACTCGAATTTGATTACGAAAGAATACGGTTCGTGGGTTTTCTTGGGCGAAATCGTTTTGAACATCGAACTCGAATACGACGTTGAAATGATCGAAAATCACTGCGGAACGTGCACGAAATGTCTCGACGCGTGTCCGACTTCCGCCATCGTCGCGCCGTATGTCGTTGATTCGAAAAAATGTCTTTCATACGCTACAATTGAACTTCGCGACGCGCAATTACCGACGGAAATCGAAGAAAATTTAAACGGTTGGCTTTACGGCTGCGACGTTTGTCAGGACGTTTGCCCGTGGAATCGTTTTGAAAAACCGACCGGCGAAGCGCGATTTGAGCCGCGCGGCGCGGAAA
>SXVE01000504.1 GCA_005790265.1 Acidobacteriota bacterium
GCCGAAAATCTCCTTCGCGCGGTCAATTGCCAACTGCTCGACGACATCAGCAAACTCACAGCCGCCGTAATATCTTTTCTTCGGATAACCTTCGGCGTATTTGTTCGTAAACACCGAACCCATCGCCTGCAAAACCGCTTCCGATACAAAGTTCTCCGACGCGATCAATTCCAAACCGTTTGCCTGCCGATTCGTTTCATCACCAATCGCTTTTGCAATAACCGGATCAACTTCCGCTAAATTTGCGTTAAAAAAATTGTTCATTGTCATTAATTTGGAGCTCAAAACCTTAAAATCTTTAAATTCGCTTGCGAACTTTTCGTTTTCGATTATTTCTCAAGAATATTACATTTTCTTTATTTTTACAGCTGTCATTCAATCAATATTACATTCGCGATTTTCGCTTCAAGCTGTTTCGTTATTTGTTTCGGCATCTCGGCGAAAATCCTTGTTTAATCTTTCACCAACTCATCAATTTGACTGAATCATTCATTCAATTTGACCGTCTTTCGTTTTTAAATTTCTTTCGGCGAAACCGCATTTTGACGCTAATTACGGCAAACAGTGCGGTTAAACAAAGCAAAACGCGCGGCACGCGGTTCGCTTGGAGAAACGCCGACTGCTCGAACGCTTCAATCGGGCGCAGTCAAAAAGAACAATGGGGGAAAGCGTTAAAAATGAAGGCTATGACAGACAATATTACAAATTATTTTGCCAAGATTGTGATGATCGGTTTGATGATCGGCGGATTAATCGGTTCGGCGGAGGCGAAAGAAAAAGTAGCCAAAGACTTGAAAGATAAAATCAGCGCCGCATCCGGCGCGACGCGCGTTGATGTTATCGTTGAATCTACTGCCGATTTTACGACAACGCTCGACGCCGCCGTTAAAGGCGCTGGCGGACATCTGAAAAAATCTTACGCCAGCTTCAAACGTTTTCGAGTTTATAGTTTGCCGCTGTCGGCTTTCAAAAATCTGGCGAAACGCGCTGATGTCAATTATTTTTTGATTGATCGCGAACTGCGCCAGCAGGGACATTTGACGACGACGACCGGAACCGGCGCGGCGCGCAGTTTGAACGGCGCAAACGTTCTGGACGGAACCGGAATCGGCATCGCGATTGTAGATTCGGGCGTTGACCCGAATCATTATTCGCTCAAAGACGCTGACGGCGTTTCGCGCGTCAAAGCCAGCGTTGATTTTACCGGTGAAGGCACAATTGGTGACCCGAACGGACACGGCACGCACGTTGCCGCCATCGCCGCCGGAAACGATTCGGTCGCCGGCGGCGCTTACGAAGGCGTCGCATCAAACGCGACGATTATCAGCGTGCGCGCGCTTAATACGCAGGGCGTCGGCACGATTTCTTCCGTGCTCGCTTCGCTCGACTGGATTTATAAAAATCGCACAAATGCCGCGTACAACATTAAAGTCGTTAATATGAGTCTCGGCGGACAAGCGATTGATTCTTACCGCGACGATCCGGTTTGTCTGGCGGTTCGCCAGCTCGTTGACGCCGGAATCGTCGTTGTGACGGCTGCCGGGAATCTCGGCAAAGATGCGGACAACAACAAAGTTTACGGCTTGATTCATTCGCCGGGCAACGAACCTTCCGCCGTGACGGTCGGCGCGACGAATACGTTCGGCACCGATGTCAGAAGCGACGACGTGATGGCGACTTACAGCTCGCACGGTCCGACGCGCTCTTTTTCAGTTGACGAAGAGGGCGTCAAACACTACGACAATCTGGTCAAACCCGACTTGGTTGCGCCCGGCAATAAAATCATTTCAGCGCAATCGCCGGACAATTACCTGGTTGCGCAGAACCCGGCGCTTTCGGCGGGCGTCAGCAGCAGCAAATTCAAAGAGCAGATGACTCTGAGCGGAACTTCGATGGCGGCTCCGGCGGTTGCGGGCGCGGCGGCGTTGATGTTTCAGGCGAATCCGGCGCTGACGCCGAACATCATTAAAATGGCGCTGATGTATTCGGCGCAGCCGATCAGCGGAGCGAATAATTTCGAGCAGGGCGCCGGACAATTAAACGCCGTCGGCGCCGTGCAGATTGCCAAAGCCGTGCGCACCGATTTGACTGCGACAACCGCGCTCGGCGCAAACCTTTTGACCACAACGGTTCCGGCAGCAAACTCGACCGTCGCCGGTGAAAACTTCGCGTGGAGCGGCGGAATGATCGTTGATCACACGTTCGTTTACGGAGCGGATTTAATCACCAAATACCAAAACGTTTACGCGCTCGGTAAGCTGCTCGGCGACGGCACGGTCGAATCGGACGGCGTGCTCATTTCTGACGGCGCAATGTTTTCCGACGGAGTTTTGATTAGCGACAGCATTTTAACCGCCAACGGCGTGTTGATCTCGGACGGCAATCCGTTTCTTTCATCCGGAGTTTTAATTAGCGACGGCGTTTTGATCAGCGACGGTGTGCTTATTTCCGACGGAGTTTTGATTAGCGACGGCGTTTTAATCAGCGACGCTTTCAAAGGCTCGCAATTCGCGCCGCTCGGATTAAAAGCGCTTAATTACGGAGACCAAACGGCGAAAATGAACGTTGTCACGGATTAACGATTCGGCTTTGGCAAATTAAGAAAGCGGAAGCGATGAAATTTGCTTTTCAATCGCCTCCGCTTTTTTTTTCGCGTTCAAAAATTAAACGGTTTTCAGTAACGGATTACTCGCTTTTGTAAAGTTGTTGCTCGCCAAATTACTCAGAAGCCAATTGTTTGAATTCATCTTCGCTTAAAACTTTGACGCCCAAACTTTCGGCTTTCGTTAATTTTGAACCGGCGTCTTCACCCGCGACGACGTAATCGGTTTTTTTGCTGACCGAGCTGGAAACGCGTCCGCCGCGCTGTTCGATCAGTTTGGCGGCTTCGTCGCGCGTGAATTGTTCGAGCTTTCCGGTTAAAACAAAAGTTTTGCCGACGAATCTTTCGTCAAAATTCGCCGCGTCTTCGCCGTCAACTTCCATTTTCACGCCCGCCGCTTTCAATCTTTCGATTGTTTCCAAATTGCGCGGATTGCGAAAGAAATTAAAAACCGAAACGGCGACGGTCAAACCGATTTCGTGGATCGCATCGAGTTCTTCAACCGTCGCGGCGGCGAGTTTTTCAATCGAGCGGTAATGATTCGCCAAAATTTTCGCGTAGCGTTCGCCGACGTGACGAATATCAATGCCGTACAAAAGCCGCTGCAAACCGCGCGATTTTGAATTTTCGATTTGATTCATCAAATTCGTCGCCGATTTTTCCGCCATGCGTTCGAGTTCAGCGACTTGCGCGAGATTGAGCGAGTAAATGTCAGCGACGGTTTTCACCATTCCCAAATCAACGAGTTTTTCGACGAGAATTACGCCCAGACCTTCAATGTCCATCGCTTTGCGCGCCGCGAAATAAGAAATTCGGGCTTTTACTTTCGCCGGACAATCGGGATTCGTGCAGCGCGTGACGACTTCGCCGTCCGGACGAACGGCGTCCGAACCGCACACCGGACAATTTTTCGGAAATTCGTAATCGGTTTCCGTTCCGCTGCGGCGCGATTCGATTACCTGCAAAATCTGCGGAATAATTTCGCCGCTTTTTTCAATCAAAACCCAATCGCCGATTTTAATATTCAGACGTTTGATTTCATCTTCGTTGTGCAGCGATGCGCGCGAAACGATTGTTCCGGCGAGCGTGACCGGCTTCAAATACGCGACCGGCGTCAGCGAACCGGTGCGCCCGACCTGAATATTAATCGCTTCGAGCTGCGTCGTCGCCTGCATCGCCGGATATTTATACGCAATCGCCCAACGCGGCGCTTTGGTCGTCGCGCCGAATTCCTGCTGCAAATTCGTTTGATTAACTTTGACGACAACGCCGTCAATATCGTAATCGAGCGAATCGCGCTTCGCCTGCATCGCGCCGATAAATTCGGTCAACTCGTCAAAGTTCGCGCAGCGGCGGCGATTTTCATTAACGTGAAAACCGGCTTGCGCGAGCCATTCAAAATTTTCCTCGTGCGTGGCGAACATTTTCTGCGCGCCGCTCAAAACGTCATACGGAAACACGTCGAGACGCCGCGATTTGACCACCGCCGAATCGAGCTGGCGCAGCGTTCCGGCGGCGAAATTGCGCGGATTGGCGTAAAGTTTTTCGCCCTGCATTTCGAGTTCGGCATTGATTTTTTCAAACACCGAACGCGCCATAAAAACTTCGCCGCGCACTTCGACTCGTTCGGAAAACTCGCCGTTTAATTTGAGCGGAATCGTGCGAATCATTTTGACGTTGCTGAAAACATCGTCGCCGGTCGAGCCGTCGCCGCGCGTTGCGCCCGCGATTAAAACGCCGTTTTCGTAATGCAGCGCGACGCTCAAGCCGTCAATTTTCAGTTCGGCGACGTAATCGAATTCGCGACCGTCGGCGAGTTTGCGGCAGCGTTCGTCAAAGGCTTTCAAGTCGTCGAGATCGTAGGAATTATCAAGCGACATCAAAGGAACGCGATGTACGAACGGCTTGAAACCTTCGGCGCGTCCGCCGACGCGCTGCGTCGGCGAATCGGGCGTAACGAGCGCGGGATTTTCCGTTTCGAGATTTTTTAATTTGACTAAAAGCTCGTCGAATTCGGCGTCGGCGATTTCCGGCGCGTTGTTCTGGTAATAAAGCTCGTTGTGACGATTGATTTCGCGGCGCAGAAACTCGATTTCCGCAGCGACCGAACCGTTGGCGTACAAAGTTGTGTCGTTCATAAAATCTGAATTTTAGAACAAAGATTAACACAGCGAAAATCAAATTTTAATCGCCGGCAATTTTTTATCTGCGCGTGCGGCAAAACGATTAACGGCATTTTTCGTTTCTTAGATCAGTATTTTTCTTTTATTTCTTCGGTAATGCTGTTAAGCTTTGCGCGCTTTATCGTGCAAAGCTTGTTTCGGCAACGATTAAGCGCGTTAAAAAATGTTGAAATTTTTACGCGTTTTGAGTTATCATTAATTCCGGCGACGATTCCCCAGCCGCCGCTTTCACCCGAAAGCCAGTCTTCAAAATCCTACAATCTAAAATATTTTATTCGGATGTTACTCAATTTCCCTGTAATTTATCTGACCGTCTCAATCGTCGGTTTACTGCTGATCTGTATTTATGCGAGCCGAGACCAACAGGCGCGCAACGCAAAATCATTCGTCGTCGCCTGCTTAACCGCCGTTTTATGGATGATCGGCGATGTCATCGGACGCGTCAGCCAAACGCTCGAAGGAGAAATGTTCGGCGAAATCGTGCGTTACCTCGGCGGCGGTTTCGTGCCGCTTTCGATGCTCGTGTTTATCTATGAATACTGCGGCAAGAACATCAATCGAAAATTCATCGCCGCATTATGCGTCATTCCAGTCGTTTCGTGGTTTTTTCTGATTTCCAACAATTTGCATCATTTGTTCTTCAGCGAAATTCATTTGGGCGGCGCTAATTCTCTGAAAGTCGTTTACGGTTATTATTTCTGGGTCGCTCATCTGCCGTACAGTTATGCTTTATCGGCAGTTGGATATTTGACGGTTTTGCTCGAAACCAGCCGCGCGTCGCGCCATTATCGCAATCGCCTGCTGATTTTGCTGTTTGCCATTTCCGTTCCGTTCGCCGTCAATATCATCGGCACTTTCAAATTACTCGGCGAAATCAGCTATACGTCGCTCAGTTTTCCGGTCACTTTTTCGATTTTGGCAGTCGCGATTTTTCGCTATCGTTTTCTCGTCAGCGATCCGATTGCTTACGAAACCGTTTTCAAAACGATTCGCGACGGCGTGATTATTCTCGACCGCAACAATTTTATTATTGATATTAATCCTGCCGCCGCCGAAAGTTTAGATAAAACGCCGCGTCAGATTATCGGCTCGAAATTTGAAACGACTTTCGCGTCGTGGAAAGGATTGCTCGACAGATACGAAACGGTGCTCGATTTATACGATGAAACCGAACTTTATCTCGGCGGAGCGCAGCATTTCCTGTCAGTGACGATAACGCCGCTCAGAAACAAAAAAGGAATGCTCGACGGCAGAATTTTTACCGTTCGCGATATTACCGACCGCAAGCATCAGCAGTTTTCGCTCGAAACTTTGGCTTTCCACGATCCGCTGACGCGGCTTGCCAATCGCCATAAATTTCAGGAAGAAGTGGAAACCGCACTGCTTAAATACCGGCAAACCGCCGAGCCGTTCAGCATTCTTTACTTTGATTTGAATCATTTCAAAACGGTCAATGACACGATGGGTCACGATGTCGGCGACGAGCTTTTAAAGTATGTGGCGGCGCGCGTCAGTTCGATTTTGCGCAAACCGGATTTGCTCGCGCGAATCGGCGGGGACGAATTCGCGGCGCTGCTGCACAATTGCGACGAAACCGGCGTCAATGCCGTCGTCGAACGCCTTCTCGATAATGTGCAAAGACCTTTTCAAGTCGGCAAACATACCGTCGTCGCTGATTTGAGTATCGGCGCGGCGTTTTACCCGGAAAACGGAGCGAATTTAGCCGAGCTTTTGCGGCACGCTGATTCGGCGATGTATCGAGCGAAACAAAACGGCGGCGGTTTGGCTTTTGTCGAAAGCGAAATCAAAATCGCGAGCCAATTGAATATGTAAATTTTTCAGACGGACGAAAAAGCGCGTCGTGCCAAACTCTTTTTTTTAATTTTTTAAAATGTAAATCAATCGGCGAATAATAAATATTTCGGATTCGTCGCGCTTCGCTCAAAACCTTTCGCCGTCAAACCGGCGTCAAAAGATTCCTGAAATTCGCGTTTGATTCTTTCCTGTTCGGCGATTGCGCGCCGCGTGTCGCGAACGACCAGATCGTTCCAATCGTGCGGAATTTCGATTTTTCGCACGACTTCGCCGTTTTCCGCATAATTTTCCCCGTTGGCGAAAGCGACGACTTTCGGCGAATCGAGCACCCAATCGGCGAAAAGCCGGTCGCTGTCTATGCCGCGCACGCTGTCCTGTTCGGCGCTCGTTGAATAATCGGTGCCGTAAAAATTCGGCGCGTAAGTTTTAATAGTCGCGCCCAATCTTTCCAGATTAAAAAACGCGTTGCGCGCCTGCACCGGCTGAAACGTCCATTTAATATAATTGACGCCTTCGGCTAAAGCTCGTTCGCGCTGTGCCCATTTGAGACGCGCGCCGATGCCGTAATTTTGATAATTTTGATCAACGGCGGTCATGTGCGAATAAAATGCGCGTTCGGTTCCCCGAAACATCGGCACGCTCAGCACGAAACCGACCATTTTCTGTTGGTCAAACGCCGCTAACGTAAAACCGCCCGCGTATTTCGTGACGATCAAATGCCGCACCGGCGAATTTTCCAAATCCGGCGTCGCGAAAACCGCTCGCTGCAAATCCACGCAGCCCTGCAATTCTTCAACCGTCGAAACTTCGCGAATTTCTATCTTGTCGTTTTTCATCGAGATTATTTTTAACCGCGAAAAAACTATTTTTCAGCCGCGCGGTTCGAGCTTTTTTATTTTAAATTACCGTTTCGGTAAACCAATCTTTTGAAACTTTCGCAATTTGTTTTGTTTCTGTCAATTTTACGATTTCCGAAACGAAGTTGATCAAAACGAGTTTTTCGCCGGTGCGGTATTTCGCCGGAATTTCTGCGCGCAGCTGTTTGATCAACGATTCGTTCGCGCGCCCGATTTTGAATAAAGCCATTTTTTTCGTCGTCGTATGTTTCAAAATCCAGTGCGTTTTGCGAATCGAATTTTGCCCGCATTCGCCCCAGAAATCGAAATCGTCGCCGCTGCCGTCGCCGCGCGCAATCAAATCCGGTTTGTAGCGCAGACCGATTTTTATTTCGATTTCCAGATGCGGATAGTCGCCGACAAACAGCGCGTAGCCGAGCGCTTTCATCAAAACGTGTTCGTAACTTTCGCCGATGCGCTGCCACAATCGCACGCGTTCGCCTGCCAGAGAAAAATCGTGAAGCATATTATTTAATCGTAAACCGTGCGCGGCGAATGACAAATTCGCCGCCCGTTTTTTTCGCTTAACTTTTGGCGCTTTTATTTGTTATGATATTGACGGCTTTGATTGACGATTCTTTCCTTTTCCGTTCTTTTCTGTTCTTTTTCATTATTTTTCTTTAATTATTTTCGATTCTTTATAGTTTTTTCTATCGCATTCTTTTCCCGTTGCGCCGCTAAAAATGACTCCGCCGAATAATCTCGATTTACACGACAATCTAAAAAAACATCCGCTCGCCGAACTGCTCGTCGAAATCGCGCAGGCGCGGCTTGACGGAACTTTGCGCGTCTCGCGCGAAAATCAAAAGCTGATCATTTATTTCCGCAGCGGCGAAATCGTTTTTGCGGTTTCCAACGCGCGTTCGGCGCGGCTTTTCGATTTTCTGCTGCGCGAAAATAAAATTAACAAAAATTTGCTCGCCGAATTTCCTTCGTTTGCCAACGATCTCGAATTGGCTCGATTTTTAACGGAAAAGAATTATTTCGCGCAATCGCAGCTCGACGAAATTTTCGTTGCGCAAATAGCCGCGATGATTAAAGACGCGGTCGAATGGCAAACGGGCGAATGGGTTTTCAGTCCGCTCGTTAAACTTCGCGACGGCATAAATTACCGTTTTAACCCGGCGAAAATTCTCAGCGATCACGCGCGCAAGCTGTCGGGCGAAGCCGCTTTTCGGCGATTTCGCAGCTCGCAGGAAGTTTTCATCGCGAAAAACGCATCCGAGCAAAACGGCGTTGATTTGCAGGCGCACGAAGCGTTTGTATTGTCGCGGTTTACCAACTCGCAGCTCAAAATCGAGGAAATCAGAAAACTCTGCAATCTGCCGGACGCCGTTGTTTTTCAAACGCTTTATATTTTGTGGCTCGGCGGATTTGTGCTGCGCTCCGGCTGGAATTCGGCTTTTACCGAGCATTACGTTAATTTAATTTTGTCGGCGCGCCTCGCGCTGAAAAAAGCCGCGGCGGAAAGCGCGGCGCACAGCGGACAAACCACAACGGAATCCGCGCCGATTGTTAGAGAAACGCCGTCCGCGCCGGACAAACCGAAAATCTCTCTGCCGCCGATTTCTCTCGAAGAATATTTGGAGCGAATTGAAAGCGCGGAGAATTTATACGAAAATCTCGCGGTGCACGCCAAAGCCGAAACGCTCGAAATCAAACAGGCTTATTTTTCGCTGGCGAAACAATTTCACCCCGACCGATTCTACAAACAAACCGACGCCGAACAATACAGCCGCATTCAAAAAGCGTTTACGCAGATCGCGCAGGCATACGAAACGTTAAAAAACGAAGAATCGCGCCGCGCCTACGATTTCAAGATTCAAAAAGAACTGACGCAAAAAGAGAAAATGCGCGGCTCCGGCGTTGATGAAATTACGCGCCAAAATCAAATTGACGCGGCGGCGGAAAATTTCGAGCACGGTTTCGAGATGCTCGAAGACGGTTATTACGCCGAAGCCGCGCCGTTTCTCGCGCGCGCCGTGCATCTCGCGCCGGAAGTAGCGCGTTATCACGCGTATTACGGAAAAGTTCTCTCGGTTGATGAAAAACAGCGCTTCAAAGCCGAAAGCGAAATGCAAGCCGCAATCAAAATCGAAACGCACAATCCGACTTTTCGCTTAATGCTCGTCGAATTTTTTCTGCGCCACAATCTGCTCAAACGCGCTGAAGGCGAATTAAAACGAATGCTCGTAATTTTTCCGCGCCACGCCGAAGCGCAAAACCTGCTCGACAGTTTGCAGAGAAAATAGTTAAATAAACTCAAGATTTCAGGTTGCAAGCTGTAGTTTTGTTTTCTGCCGAACCTGAAGCCTGAAACTCGAGACCTGAAAACTTTTTTCTATGGATAGTATTTTTGTCGCCGAAGCAGAATTCGACAGCCGTCTGCTCGAAATTTCCGCCCGTATGGACAGATTTGAAGGCTACGCGCATCCGCACGGCGAACGCGTCGCGGCGATTGCCGACGCCATCGCGCGGCAGTTTAATTTCGCTTCGCACGACCGCTTCGCGCTCGGTCAAGCCGCGCTCGCGCACGACATCGGCGAAGCGGTGATGAATCGCGAATACATCAGCGCCGCGCGCGCTCTGCGCGAAGATGAACGCGTTGATTTGCAGCGTCATACCGTCATCGGCGAACAGGAAGCGGCGAAGCACAATCTCAGCCGCGCCGCGCAGCTGCTCGTGCGCTGGCATCACGAATGGTGGAACGGTGCCGGTTATCCCGACGCTTTGAGCGGCGAACAAATTCCGCTTGCCGCCCGCATTCTGCGCGTCGCCGACACTTTCTGCGCGCTGACCGACGCGCGTCCGCATCGCGCGGCAATTTCATCGGCGGAAGCGAAAAAATATCTGATCGAATGGGCGGGAATCGAATTTGACCCGCGCGCCGTCAAAGCATTTCTGCTGCTCGAAAATCTGAAAGAATTGGAAAGTTTTCACGCGAATCGCGAGCCGCAAACGGTCAGCGAATAAAAATCGGACGATTGATCGCCGGACAAAACGCTAAATTTATGTTTAATCAAACAAATTCCACTCCGCAAGGCTGGCTTGCGTTTGAGCTGAATGTTTTGCGCCGCCTGACCTTTTCGTCGGTCGCGCTGCCGTTTGCCGCCGACGCCAATTTAGGCAAATATCTCAAACGGTGGAACGCGCGCGTGCTGGCAAACGATTTGACGCTCAGCGGTTATATTAAATCGGTCGCCGCGATTGAAAACAATGGTAGAAGATTGTCCGAAGAAGAAGTTGAAGCCGTGCTTGAAGACGTTTACGTGCCGCGTTATCGTTTGAACAACGCGAGTTTGCGCAACTGGTTCGGCGAAACCGACGCGTGGTGGTTTGATAACGTGCGCAATAATATCGAATGTCTCGCGTCGCCGATGAGCCGCGCCATCGCGCTCACGGTCGCGCTCGGCGTCGGCGATTACGTTTTATCCTTCACCGAAGAAACGCTCGAGCTGCGCCAGCCGCTTTCCAATGTTTATCGCCGTTTGCTCGACACGATGGCGGCGGCGGTCAACAACGGTCAGGACAACATTTGCCGCAACAAAAACGGTTACGAATTCGTCGCCGACACGGAAAATCGCGCGGATTTAATGTTTTTGCGATTGCCGCGCGCGCATAATTTGAGCCAGAAAAACTATCTCGGACGAGCGGCGTGGCGCGAAGAATTTTTGCGCGGCGCGGACGATTTCTGGAACGATCTGGAAATCAAACAAGCCGGACGACTCGGCACTTTAATCGAAACGAAATCGCAGTATTTGCGCTTGTTGGAAGAAATGCTGCGAACGGCGATGCACATCAAAATTTGGACTGTCGCGCACGTCGAAGACGGTTTTATCACTACTCAGGACATCGTCGAAACCATCGCCCGCATTCGCCGCGTTGATACGATTTTCACCAAAGATTTTTCCGAATTAACCGGCACCAAAGCCGTGATTATCACTGCGTAATAAAAATCAAAAACGCAAAATTAAAAATGCAAAAGTTAGGAATTTATTTCTTCACCTTTGCATTTTGCGTTTTGATTTTTAATTTTTCATTTATATTTCTATTTGCTCGCCGAGTTCGACGACTCTGTCCGCCGGAATGCGGAAATAAGCGGTTGCGCTGCGGGCGTTTTTTGAGAGCAGACTGAAAAGTCTTTCGCGCCAGCGCGCCATTCCCGGATATTTTTTCGTGGCGATGATCGTTTCGCGACCGAGAAAATAACTCGTTTCATTCGGCTTGAAAACAAAGCCGGGATACTCGATATTGGCGAGAATTTTCGGAATATCCGGGTCTTCCATATAACCGTAATAAATTTTCAGACGATTAAAACCGTTGCCGAGATGTTCAAATCGGTAACGTTCGTGCGCTTCGACGTACGGAATCGGACGCGTTTTCACTGTCAGAAACAAAATGCGCTGGTGCAAAACTTTATTGTGCTGCAAATTGCGCATCAAAGCCGGCGGCGTGCGTGTCGCGTTGCCGTTCATAAAAACCGCCATTCCCGCCACGCGCGTCAAATTTTGCCGTTCGGCTCTTTCTAAAAATTCTTCGAGCAGTTCGGTTTCTTCCTGAATTCGGTTGGTCAAAATGCTTCTGCCTTTTTTCCACGTCATCATCACGGTAAAAATCGCAGCGGCGAGCAGCAGCGGAAACCAGCCGCCGTCAAGAATTTTAATGATGTTAGCGCCGAAAAACGCGACATCAATGACAAGAAAAAACAGACACAAAGCGGCGGTCGGCACAAATCCCCAATTCCAGCGGTCGCGCGCGACGAAGTAAAACAAAATCGTCGTAATCACCATCGTCGAGGTAACCGCGATGCCGTAAGCGGCGGCAAGATTGCTCGACGTGTGAAAACCGAGCACGATCAAAATACAGCCGACCATCAGCGCCCAATTAAGCGCCGGAAGATAAATTTGTCCGTATTCTTTGCTCGACGTGTGCGTGATTTTCAGACGCGGAATAAAACCGAGCTGCACCGCCTGCATCGTCAGCGAAAACGCGCCGGAAATCACCGCTTGCGAAGCGATGACGGCGGCAAGCGTCGCTAAAATAATCATCGGGTACAAAGCCCAATCGGGCGCGAGATGATAAAACGGATTTTCCGCTTCCGCCGGATTTTCGAGCAAAAGCGCGCCTTGACCGAAATAATTAAGCATCAGCGACGGCAAAACGATGGCAAACCACGCGATGCGAATCGGTTTCGCGCCGAAATGTCCCATATCGGCATAGAGCGCTTCGCCGCCGGTGACGACGAGAAAAACCGAACCGAGAATGATGAATCCGTGCCAGCCGTTGCGCACGAAAAACTCAATTCCCTGCAGCGGATTGATCGCCGATAAAACCTGCGGGTAATGAAAAATCTGCGCCGCGCCGAGCACGGCGAGCACGGCGAACCACACGAGCGTAAACGGTCCGAAAATTTTCCCGATGCCCGCCGTTCCTTTGCTTTGCAGCAGAAACAAACCGATGATAATCGCAATCGTGATCGGCACGACATACGGCGTCAGTAGCGGAGTTGCGACGCTCAAACCTTCGACCGCGCTCAGAGTGGAAATCGCGGGCGTCAATACGCCGTCGCCGTAGAGCAGAGCGGCGCCGAAAATGCCGAGCGCGATGAGCACGATTTTCTCCGTGCGTCCCGACGGTTTAATCGGCGTGGCGAGCGCGGCGAGCGACAAAATTCCGCCTTCGCCCTGATTATCGGCGCGCAGCACGAAAACGAGGTATTTAATTGAAATAACGATGATCAGCGACCAGAAAATCAGCGATAAAACGCCGAGAATATTCGGCGCGGTCGGCGCAATCGCGTGCGGAC